>CALBXO010000258.1 GCA_937890335.1 uncultured Pseudomonadota bacterium
TGCCCGTGGAGCTCGCCCCGCAGGGGAACAAATCCACCTCGTTCATGGCCCGGATGGACCAGGCACAGTTCCTGGACATCGAGCTCGGAATCGGGGACCTGAACACGCGCGACAGCCGGCTGGTCAGTGATTTTCTGGCGGAATTGGCGACGGACATTCTCCAGAGTGAGTACGGCGCCACGGAGGTCACATCCATCAACAGCTGGGAGCTCGGGGACGGCGACATGCTCCTGGCGCCGCAGGGCCTGCGCATCTCGGGCGAGCAGAACACGATCCTCTTTGGACTCGGCAGCAATGTCGCCGTGTCCTCCGGTGGCATGTTCCAAGCAGACGAGCTCGCCGCACAGGCGACGATTCCAGAAAATGCGCAGGTGGGCCTCCACGTCCATCCGAGCCTCCTGCTGGGCGTCACGCAGCGCCTGATGACCGAGGGTCACATCGAGCGCAGCTACGACGACGACGGCGCCGCAAACGAGGACGGTTTCCACCAGGTCACGCTGATGCACATGGGGCTGGCCGAGGTCGGCGAGGACGGCATCAGCTCTACCTCCGCGCTGAACACGGAGTTCCGCATCTGGCGCACCGGCGGCGGCCTGTGCGGCTTCGCCGACGTGTCCAGCAACCTGAGCGCACAGGTCAGTGACTCCCAGGTCGTCGTAGACATCAGCGACCTGCGCGTGACCGACGGTGAGGGCATCGGCGAGTTCTTTTCCGAGGCGTCCTGGTTGGCCGGCGACTTCATTGACGCGCTCACCGACCAGCTCAGCTTGACGCTCAACTACAGCGACTTCTCGGTGGACGGCGACGGCGGTATGGTCGTGCCGCAGGCCAATGCGCTGACGCTCAACGGCTCCGGTGTCAGCGTCTACCTGGACCTGACCACTGTGATTCAGTAGCGCTACTCTTCGGGGGCTTCGGCGGCGGCGTCGTCGTCGCCGCCCTGCCCGAGCCAGAAGTCCGAGGCGCTGTCCTCGTCGGCCTCCGGCGCGTACTGCGTGGGCGCGCTCCCCGTCAGAAAGTGCTCCGTCAGCGCCTTGTCCGCACCATCGGGCGCCAGCAATCCCGACACCGGGTCGATTCGCGCGTCCACGATCCCCAGGCCCGGCCGGTCCCAGTCCTGTCGCGGAAGGCCCTTGTGCACGGCCTTCATATGGTCCAGCCAGATGGGCGCAGCGGCGGACCCTCCGCTCATTCGCCGCCCCAGCGGGGTGTTGTCGTCGTTGCCGACCCAGACGCCGCAGACCTTCTGCGGCGTAAAGCCCAGGAACCACGCGTCGCGCGCCTTGTTCGTGGTCCCGGTCTTGCCGGCCGCAGGGCGGCCAAACGCCTTGCCCACCTTGGAAGCGGTCCCGCGCTCCACCACAGACTTCATGAGGTCCACAGTCAGCCAGGTGACGGCCTCGGGTAGCGTACGGGTCTTCTCCGCGCGCCCTTCGTAGAGAACCTGGCCCCAACTGTCGCGCACTTCCACGATGAAGACGGCATCGGCCCGGTACCCCAGCGAGGCGAGGGTTGCGTAGGCTGCGGTCACCTCGAGCACGGTGAGCTCAGAGCTGCCAAGTCCCATGGTCAGGTTGTCGACGAGAGGACTGACAATGCCGAGGTCACGCGCGAACTGCTGGGCTCGAGGGATGCCCACCGCATCGAGCAGACGCACCGCGACGACATTGCGGCTCCTGGCCAGCGCCAGTCGCGTGGTGATCTCGCCCAGGTATTTGCCGTCGCTATTGCGTGGATTCCATGTCTGCTTGCCGGGAATCGCGAACGGCGTCGGCGCGTCCAGCCAGACCTTGGCCGGCGTGGTCACGCCGTGCTGCAGGGCGCTGCCATAGACGACGGGCTTGAACGCAGACCCGGTCTGCCGCCGGGCTTGTGTCGCCCGGTTGAAGCTGGATTCGGCAAAGTCATACCCGCCAACCAACGCCTCGACCCTGCGGGTGCGCACATCGATCGTGACCAGTCCCGCCTGCGGGCCGGGCGCCATCTTGAACCGGGGCTCAGCACCGCTGGACTCGAGCGCGACCCGGATCACGTCCCCGCGGGAGAAGACATCGCCTGCCTTGCGTTTGCCACCCACGCCCGCGCGCCCGGCGGCGACGGTCAGCGGGCCCTCATTGGGTCCGACGCCCACCGTCACTTCGTCCCTCACAGCCCGCAAGACGACGCCGTCGTAGACAGTGCCGGGCTTGAGCCGCCGCGCCTGCTTGTCCCTGAACTCCTTGATCTTTTTCGGCCCCAGCTTTCGGACGCTGCGGTAGAAACCCTTCCGTTGGTCGATGGACTCCAGGCCGTCCCTGAGGGCCTTGTTTGCGGAATCCTGGGACCTGGTGTCCAGGGAGGTCGTGACCCGCAATCCCTGGCTGCGCCAGTCCTTTCCAAACTGCTTCTCCAGCAGATTGCTGACGTGTGCGGTGTAGTACGGCGCCCGGTCGAGCCACGGGTCCCGGTCCGCGCGCGACAGGTTCTTTGGCAGGGGCTCCGCCATCGCCGCGCGCGCCTGCGCCTCGGGTACAAAGCCCTTCTTCCACATCTGCTCGAGCACGTAGCGCCGCCGTGCCCTGGCCCGCTCCGGGTGCTTGCGGGGGCTGTGTCGCTCCGGTGACTGCACAACCCCAGCGAGCAGCGCCGATTCGGCCAGAGTCAGCTCTGCGGCGCGCTTGCCAAAGTAGAACCTCGACGCCTCTTCCACCCCGTAGTTACCGTGCCCGAAGTAGATCTGGTTCAGGTAGATGTAGAGGATGTCGTCCTTGGCCAGATACTGCTCGAGCCGGCGCGAGAGCATGATCTCCTGCACTTTGCGCTTGAGCGACTTCTCCGGGGTCAGGACCAGGTTCTTGACCACCTGCTGCGTGATGGTGCTCGCGCCTTGGACCCGATCGTGCCGGATCGCGTAGTAGAGGGCGCGCACCATGCCCATATAGTCCAGACCCTGGTGCCTGTAGAAGTCCGCGTCCTCGGCCGCCAGGATGGCGTCGCGCATCGGCCGCGCGATCTGGTCGAACGGCACGACAGTGCGACGACCGTCGGGTGCAACGGCTTCGTCGATGACGAACCCGTCCGCCGAATACACCCTCGTGATCTGAGCCGGTCTGAAGTCTTCGCGTTTGAGAATGCGCGGCAGTTCGAGGCTGTAGTACCAGAAGATACCGGCGACACCGGCGGCGCCGGAAAGCCCCAGCGCCACGGTCAGCAGCAGTACAAATCGAAACGCGCGCCTGAACCAGGAGGTGCGCTTCTTTTGCGGCGCCTTCCTGGCCCGCTTGCTCGGGGTTGCCTTCCTTGCCAATTGAGCCCTCGTGAACGTTGTAGTCCACGGTCCGCCGTGTGTCGATCTCCTGCGCGATGCGGCAGCGATCCCTGCCTGAACACCGCGCTCGTCGGCTGGCATTCCCTCGCGCCCGTGTGGTAGGGTGCCGCGCTATGACCGACTATGGTGACAATCCGGCGCTGCGAACTGTGTTCGTGGACAGCCGAGCGTCGAAGCGCCATCTGCGCAAGGCGCGCCTGCGCGTCGTCTCGGGGCCGGACGCGGGCCGCGAAATCGAAATCGGCAAGGCCAGCGCCTACGTGGGTCGCTCCAAGGTCAATGACCTCGTGATGGCCGACAAGTCCATCTCCGGCACGCACTTCGAGATCGCCGTCGAAGAGGGCGGCTACCTGCTGAGAGACCTCGGCAGCACCAACGGTGTCACGGCAGACGGGCTGCGCCTGCGTGAGGCGTACCTGAAGCCGGGGTGCTCGTTCAGCGCCGGCAACAGCAAGTTCACGTTCGAGCCCAGCGACGATGTCGTCGAGATCCCGCTCAGCGACCAGGATCGATTTGGCGACATCATCGGGCGCTCCGTGGTCATGCGGGAGATCTTCGCCACGCTCGAGAAGGTCGCCCCCTCCGACCTCACCGTGCTCGTGCAGGGAGAGACGGGCACCGGCAAGGAGCGCGTCGCCAGCTCCATCCACAAGACAAGCCGCCGCAAGCGCCGTCCTTTCGTGGTCCTGGACTGCTCCTCGATCCCGCGGGACCTCATGGAGTCCACCGTGTTTGGGCACGAGAAGGGGTCGTTCACCGGCGCCGTCTCCCAGCACAAGGGGGCGTTTGAGCAGGCCAACGGCGGCACCATCTTCATGGACGAGATTGGCGAGCTGGACATCAACCTCCAGCCCAAACTCCTGCGTGTCCTGGAGAACCGCGAGCTCAAGCGCGTCGGCGGCGACAAGACGATTCGTGTCGATGTGCGGGTGGTCGCCGCGACCAACCGCGACCTGCGCAAGATGGTCGCCGACGGCGGTTTTCGCGAGGACCTCTACTTCCGACTGTCCGTCATCCAGCTCATGCTCCCGCCGCTGCGCGACCGGCAGGATGACATCGAGCTGCTGTCCAACTTCTTCCTGGACGACTTCCGCTCGCGCCATCCCGACGGCAAACGCCACAAGCTGTCCGACGACGCGCGCGCGCTCATGGCCAGTCACACCTGGCCGGGGAACGTGCGCGAGCTCAAGAACGTCATGGAGCGGGCCGTCAGCTTGTCCGACACCGAGCTCATCGGCCGCAGCGACCTGCACCTGACCGGGTCGCCCCGCTCGTTGCCACCCGCCTCCAGGCCGGACTCAGGGGCCACCGGGGGCAGCTATACCGTGGACACCGACGTGTCCTATAAAGACGCCAAGCAGGAAGTGCTGGACGCGTTTGAGTTGGCCTATATGGGCAAGCTCATCGCGGCCCACAAGGGCAACATCTCGCAAGCCGCGCGCGCTGCGGGCCTGACGCGGTATCACCTGCGTGAGCTGCTCAAGAAGCACGACCTCGTCAAGACGCGCTGACTGCCGTCAACCCGGGCCAACGGCGGTCAATGCGCGCCGACTCGCTTCACGACGCACCGACCTCCCACCATTCGACGCCACAATCCCGCGATGAGTTCCGAGCCCACCTTGCGAACAGGGCCGCAGTGGGGCCAAGGCGCAGCCGCGTCAGCGACAGCCGACCGGCGTGGTTTCATAGCTGGTGTTTCCAACCTGCACCCGGTACGTCGTCCCGGCGCGCACCTGCTCGCCAATCTGGAACGACACGGTGTCCAGCCCAAACCCCTGCTGAAGCGCCGACGACGTCACCCGCAGTGCGCGGTCGGTGCCGACCTCGGTCACCGTGACCTGCGGGTTCCCCACGCCCTGTTTGGAGAACGACCACGCGCCATGAATGGCGGCCACAGGCACCGGGCCCGGTGGCGGATAGGCGACAAACGCCGGTGACCGCCGGTTGGTCCGCCCAAAGGCGTACATGGCTCCGCCGCGTCCACGGTGACCAAAGCCCACCGCGTCCAGAAGCGGGAAGAAGATCCAGCGGCGGTGGCCCAGGCTCGGCGTGCCTCCGTCCTCGATGTATCCGTCGATGCTGTCGGCGGGATTGGCGTAGCCCAGCGCCAGATTGGACATGCCCGCGGCGCTGGCCCCCTCGGGGTCGTAACACCTCCAGTTCTGGGGCGGCGTGTGGGACAAGGCGTTGTTGGCGTCCATCATCATCGCCGCCTTCTGGCAGGCCAATTGGTTGGCCAGGTTGAACCCTGCGGGTTCCAACCCCACCAGCCACCGGTACAGATTCAGGCGCCTCATCGCGTCCTCGTGGGCGACCGGGTCGATCGTGCCGGGCTCGCACCCGTTTCCGCCGCTCCAGATTTGCCTCGCGCGACCGGGGTGCTCGTCGGCCCAACGACTGCAGACGAGGTCAGGGCTGCGCAGCGCCGGATCTCCGGGGTCGTAGAGTGCGCAGCGCCCGTCGCGCAGCTCGTAGCCCTGTTCGCACGCACAGGTCCCCTCGTCGCACGAGCCGTGGTCGCCGCATTCCACGCCGGCGCACGGGTCGTCCGGCACCTCGGGCTCGTCGGGCACATCCGGTTCCGCTGTGTCTGGGCGGGTGTCGGCGGTCGCGTCGCCGAGGCCCGGAGCGTCGGGCACGGCGCCCACATCGCGCGTCGCATCCTCTTCGACGTCCTGCGGGCGTCCCGTGTCTTTGTCGCCGTCGACGAAAAAGCCGAAACCGTCGTCCTCGGGGGCCTCGTCCCGGCACGCTGTCAGCGACACCAACAGGCCGAGCGCTGTGGTCAGCACACACCACTTCATGTCGCAAACACCCGGCTCATGTCGCGGAATGACTTGAACTCCAGGCAGTTGCCGCTGGGGTCCTTCACGAAGAAAGTCCCCTGCTCGCCAACCTGCCCAGCAAAACGCACGTACGGCTCGATGACAAAGCTGGCGCCAGCCTGCGTGAGCCGCTGCGCCACCGCCTCCCAGTCGTCCCACTCGAGTATCGCGCCAAAGTGGCGTACGGGGACAGCCTTCCCGTCGACCTCGTTCCTGGCGGCATCCGAAAGCTCATCTGGCGCTACGTGCGCAGAGATTTGATGCCCAAAAAAATCGAAATCGATCCAGCTGTCGGCCAGCCGGCCAGCGGCGCAACCGAGCACGTCCTCGTAGAAGCTGCGCGTCGCCTCCAGCTCCTGGACTGGGAACGCCAGGTGAAAGCGAGCCGTCACCTGGACGCTCATCGCGCGACTCCGACCACCCACGCCACGTGTGCGGACATGGTGATGTCCAGGCCGTGAAAATATGTGTCCAGCGCGGACCGCACATAGAAGAATATCTTCTCTCGCGCGGCGTCTTCCTCGACAATCTGCAGCCAGTAGGGGAGGTAGAGCAGACCGACCTCCGCGCTCATCAGGAAGGCCTCGCCGGAGGCGAACGTCACGTCCCAGGACTCGACCCCCATCTGAAGGTCACGGATGCCGTGGGCGGCGAGGTCTACCCGCAGGGACTCCTCGTCAAACAACGAGTCCATGAACGCGTCGAGATGAGGCTCCAGATGCGCGAGTTCATGCACGCGCAACGCCTCCCTGAAGAGCTCGTAGAAGCCCGCAAAGGTTCTGCTCAGCGGCACAACCAGGGCCACCTGTCCGGCAGGCCGTGTCACGCGGGCGAGCTCGGGTCCCACGCTGAGCAGGTCTTCCTTGGTCAGCAGGCCGGACGTGCAGATCGACGCGCCGAAAACGCCCCGCTGGTACGGCAGGTTCTCCACACCTCGCGTGTCCCACCAGACCTGGCTGTCTTCCTGCAGCAGGCGACTGCGGGCCATGTCGAGCATCTCGGGGACCGGGTCCACCGCGATGCAGCGGACATTCGGCGGCAAGTGCTCGGCCAACAGCCGCGGCAGGTAGCCGGTGCGGCACTCGGCGACCAGGATGCTGCCCTTCTCGGGAATCTCCAGCCCCTCGATGAGCCCCGGAAAGATGCGGTCCTCCCAGCCGGGGACGAGCTCGCGCTCCCACACGCGGGCGCGCTTGACGAGGTCTGTGTGGTTCGCGTTGGGGCGCACCACATCGTTTCCGCTGCCGGTCTTGCGAGAGTGATTACTCATCGCCGACCGCTCCCAGGCGATGCTCGTAGCCAGGTCCGGCGTCCCATTGGGTGGGCGTGCCGTCGGGCCCGACCAGGACGACACCGCGCTGCTCCGTGATCTTGCCGATGGGCGCAGCGCCAAAGCCTACCTTGTCACTGAGCTGTCGCAGCGCGTCGGCGGCGGTCGGCGGGACGGTGACCGCGAGCGCGTAGTCGTCGCCTCCGCTCAAGACCCAATCCCAAGGGGCGCGCATGAGCGTCGCGGACAACCGCGCGATGTCCGGGTCGACGGGCACCTTGTCGAGCGAGATCCTGGCGCCGACGTCGGAGGCGCGCAGGATGTGACCGATGTCCTGCATCAGTCCATCGCTGATATCGACCATCGCGGAGGCGATCCCGGCATCGCCGATCGCAACCCCGGCCGCCACCTGACAGACCGGCTGTTGATGGGCGGCGATCAGGCGCCGCCACTGCTCCTTGTCCACGTATTCGCCGCGGCTCTCCATGTCGAGCACCTGAAGGCCGGCAGCAGCCAGGCCGACGGGACCCACCAGAAACAGGATGTCGCCGGGATTTGCCCCCGATCGCAGCACGGGTCCCGCGGCGGCGGAGCTCCCGAGCAGTGTCAGGGTCAGCACGGTGGGGCCGGGGCTGCGCGTCGTGTCGCCGCCGGAGACGCGCACATGCGCGCCCGCCATCGCGTCCGCGGCCGCCTCCAGCCCGTCAAAGAGCGACGCGACCCACTCCTCGTCCACGTTGGTGCCGATGCTCAGCGCCAGGAAGTACGTCCCTGGCCTGCCGCCCATCGCCGCGACGTCGCTCAGATTGGAAGACATCAGCTTCCAACCCACCTGCGCCGCGGAGGACCAGTCGAGCCGAAAGTGGATGTTCTCCACCATCGTATCGACCGTCACCAGGTCAAAGGCGTTGCGCTCCAGCACGGCGGTGTCGTCACCAATTCCGCGCAGAACGTGGGGCACCGGTCCGGTCCGGTGGGCGATGCGATCGATAAGGTCGAATTCCTTCATAGGCGGCTGTGAAGGTAGCGTTCTGGCCACCCAAGGGTCAATCGTCGCGCAGCAATCTGCGTCGCATACGTAACCGGTCAGGCCGCCCGCACGAACCAGAAGAAGATGGCGCCCAATGCCGCGACCGACATGATGGCGACGATGATGTACAGAGCCTTCATGGTTTTGCGCGTGCGCTCCACCACCACGTCGCGACTCCCTCCCCCGTGGGAGACGAGGAACACGGCGTGGGACTTCTCGATCACTCGCCCGAGCATCGCGCGGGCAGCCTCTCCCTCTGGGGTCTCATGATGATCCTGCGCGTGAAGACGCACCAACCTCGCCGCCCGATCCACCAGTCCCTGTGCCAGGGCGAGCGCAAGGAAGGCTTCACACTCCTCAGCGGCGTCCTCCAGACCGTTCGCGCACAGGGCAGCCCAGCGATCGTCGAGCGCCTCGGCCGCGGCCTCCATCCCCGCAGGAACATCGCCGCGCCACCCCTCCACGCCGCCGCCAAGTGCGCCGCCACCCAGCCCGCAACGGACACAGGCTGTGCCCAGCGGTTGCCTGAACCCGCACTTCGGGCAGCGCATGGGTCCGTCGCCCGGGTCCACGCGAATGCCAGCGTCGACCAGCGAGTCCACCGGGTCTGCAGCCGGCGCCTCGGTCTGCACCTGACGCACGATCTGTACTGCGGTTGGGACATCGAAGGCCGGGGGTGGGTCCGGGACTTCTTCTGAATCGGCCGCATCGGTCTCGGCGAGGACAGGCGCACCGGACTGCAGAGGTGGGTCTGCGGGTGCCGGCGGCGCCGCGCCGGCGGCGGCCATCAGCGACTCGGCCCTGCACTCCGCGCAGACGATGACGACCCCTTCGGGCCGCGCCAGAATCTCGGCCGGCGCACCCAGGTGGCCGCACGCCTCGCATTCGACCTTCACCGCCCCAACACCAGGTCCAGGATGGTCGGCAGCTCAAACGGCTTGGGCACAAAGGTGATGGCAAACAAGAACAGCGCCCCCCACGCGGCGACGCGATCACCCTTGCCCAGAGGCTCGCCGTCGAGGACTACGGGATGCTTGGGACCCAGGATCAGCAGAAAGAAGACGAGGACCAGCCAGCCGGGAAACACCGTAACCCCCAGCGCGATGAGGCCAAAAAGCAGGAACCAGGCGACGTGGTTGAAGCGCTCGCCGAACAGTGTGTAGGCGATGTGACCGCCGTCCAGCTGCCCGAGTGGCACAAGGTTGAACGAGGTGACGAAGAGGCCGACCCACCCGGCGTAGGCCATGGGGTGGAGAAACACGTCCTGCCCCTCGGGCAGCGTCCCGAACATCACGCGGGTCAGCGCCCACATCAGCACCGAGTCGCCGAGCTGCGCCTCCGCCAGCTCCGGAGGCACTGGCTGCACCTCGCTGAGCAGCAGGCCAACGATCAGTATGGGGATGCAGACCACGAAGCCCGCGTACGGTCCCCCAGCGCCGATTCGAAACAACCGCGTGGCGTCGATCGTGCGGATCCGCATGCGAATGAACGCACCAAAGGTGCCAAACGGCGGCAGCCCCGGCAGAAAATACGGCGGGGACGCGGACACACCGTACCGTCGCGCGATCAGGTAGTGACCCATCTCATGGCTGAACAGAATCGCCAGCAATGACAGCGAATAGGACAGGGCGAGCCCCACCCCCTTTGCGGTGGTCGCGACGTACCAGAGATGCCCCAGGCCCACTTCCTCGGTGGGGTCCACCGGGTCCACGAGCCCCGACGCGAGCACGACGCCAAACGCAGTCGTCGTGACCAATGTGGCCAGCAGCAGCACGCCGTGCAGCCACCAGCGGGGCTGCACGGGCACCTCAGTCGACTCGCCTTCTGCGTTCTTGTGCTCTTCCATGTCAGAAGGAGGGGCTCACGCCACCGGAGACATCCACGACCCACACCTCCATCCGATGCCCGGGGCGACCGTCCGGCTCAAACCATTGCAGCCCGGCCATCCCAAACGACGGCTCCAGGCCAACCAGCAAGTCCGGAAGCTGCTCGCGCACAGTCCGTTGACCGCCGGTCTTGGACTCGGCGCCAATCACCACACGCGCCAGAAGGGTGTAGAGGTCGTAGACCTTGGCGTCAAAGGCGCTGGGCGGTCGCTCGTGGGCGTCCGCAAACCGCTCGGCCCACAGCTGCGCCGCCTCCGTGCCCTGCCCCGCCTCGAAGACCTCGGGGTAGAGCGCTCCGGCGAGCAGCCCCTCGGCGTCCGCCAGCCGCGGGCCGTGCAGGCCGCTGGTGCCCAGCACCTGTAGCGACGACCCATCGCCCAGCCCTCCCAGTGGCACATCGTGGAACCGCAGGAATTTGGAGGCCAGCGCTGCCCCATCGTCGTAATCGGGA
>CALBXO010000259.1 GCA_937890335.1 uncultured Pseudomonadota bacterium
AGAGGCTGGCGTCCTGAACGTCGCCCATATCGAGTGGGCCTGCCTCGCGCCCCGCATCGAGTTCAGGAGCGGCCACATCTGACGCAGCGTCGAGGCTCGGGCCCCCGTGACGAGGCCCGCCGTCGGCGGGTCCGCAGCCGAGCGCTGGACCGAAGCACGCGAGAAGCAGCACCAGGGGGATGGTCCGAAAATTGCGCATGGGACGACGTTAGCAGATCGCGTCTACGCCGTCATCGCCGCCACGTCGTCGCCGCTGCGAACCACCAAAACAGCCATCTGGTTGTCGTTTGGCGCCGGATCGAGCGCCTCGCCTACTGGACGCGCATGATGAACCGCCGGCTGGGCTCGCAGGTCGTGCCCTCGACCCGCCGGACGCGTAGGTACCAATTGCCCGTCTCGTCCGCGTTCGGGTCTTCGTAGTGGACGATGAACTCGAAGTCGCCACCGTCGTTGGATCGGAACGAGCTCCTCACGGGACGGTCCGCCATGCACGCCGCGCGATCTCGATAGAGAAACAGCTGTGATTTGTGGCCCGGTGGGAGCTGGAGGCTGATGGTGATGTCCTCGAGAAGGTCGGACCTGGGACTGTCCTGGAACGTGAAGAAGAAGTAGTCGTCGCGGTCGCCCGTGTTGTGGAAGTTCGGGTAGAAGTCGACGGGATTGCCCGGGTTGGGGTCGTCGCCGAGGTAGTACGCCGCCGCGCAGCTTCCGTTGGGCTCGTACTCATCGGGCACCTCGAGATCCTGGCCGTCGCAGTCCTGATCCAGGCCGTCGCCGCAGATTTCATCCGTGGGCTCCGTACTCCCCTGGCATGCCGCCCATTCCCCAAAGACGCAGTCCTCGCCGCACGTCCTGGTCTGGGTGCCCGCGACGCATAGCCCCTGGTCGGAACCGCACGGCTGGGTCTCGGTGGTACCGGCCTCACAGCCGGCCTCCTCGTCGCACTCGGTCCAGTCCCCCCACATGCAGGCCTCATCGCAGCTGCGGGTGCGGGCACCGCAAGCGCCACAGGCTTCGTCCTCAGATGTGCCGGCTTCGCACGCCTCTCCCCGGCCCTCCCACGGGCCCCAGACGCAGGTGTCGTCGCAAACGCGTGCGCCCATGGAACACGGGCCCTCCTCTTCAGCGCCGGCCTCGCACTCACCCTGGTCTTGACAGGGGTTGGGGGTCAGCCAGACCCGGTCGCGGCAGATGCGCGTCGTCGTACCGCATCGAGGGCAACTGATCGTCTCTTCGTCGCCCTCCGTGCACTCGACCGCGTAGCACCCGCCTTCAACGCAGCGACCACCGTCGCAGTCGGAATCCGTTGCGCACCCCAGCTCTGAGATGCAAGCGCCGTCCTCACAGACGTGGCCGACCGGGCACGACAAATCTGGGCAACGATTCGCGGGCAGACATTGACCTTCGACACAGACCTCGGCGGCGGTGCACTCGCAAGATCCAGGTTGCGGATCCGCGCACGCCAGGGGCATGAGGCACAGAATCAGCGCTGACACGTACCGCATTGGTGAATCCCTCTCGGCTGCCCAGAGTGGAACCGATCTCCGCTCGGATGGCCGAGTCAGGTTCTGTGGCGTCACCATGATGCCGGATGGCTGGATTCACAGCAACGACGGCGATGACGGGAGCCCCGGCCATGGCAGACATGTGTCATTGCCCACCGGGCCCGCCGCAACTCGAGACCGGCCGTGCCGACCCCACATCAATGGGATTTCGAGGACGCGGCGATGCACGGCGCTGCCCATGCCCCCGGGGCGGAGCTCACTCGTCGTAGCTGACCGCTTTGTGAGCCGGATCGCTGGCATAGTCGGCCCAGAGTTGGTCAATGGTCTTGCCGGTCCTGACTGTCCAGAACAGGTCGTTGTAGGTGCCCAGGCGCAGTGTTGCGTCGAGGTCTCGCATGAGACCGGATGAGCCCTGGTTGACCAACCAGAGGAAGAAGCGCGCTGTCACCCCGTAACCATCCGTATAGCTCTGTCCGGGCTCGTAGCGCTGCATGGTCCAGCAGGAGCGATCGTTCTGCGTGCCGTGGTCCCACCGCACATAGTCGGCGAGGCCCTCCACGGCCCACCCTGGCGGGTCGCCCACGCGGTAGGCCTGCACGAGGTGAAAGCACTCGTGCACGATGACATCGATGTCATCTGGATGGTCGGCCGCATAGCTGGACGAGATTCGGATGTGATCGCCGGTGGCCTCAGCGACGCCGTCGTAGGTCGGGTCGAACTGCAGCGTCACAGTGCGCGGTCCGAGCGGGTTGTACTCGGCCAGGAGGCGCGGGTAGGTCAGAAAAAACTCCTCGACGATCGCTCCGATCGTCCAGGACGGCGTGACGCCAGGCGCGTCATCGTCGACCAGGAGCGTGTAGCCGGCGTCGCTGTATGTCAGGCCGCCAGCGCTTGGGCTGCCGAGCAGGGCCGGCAAGGGTGCTACCACCAGCACCTCCGACGGCGCTGAGGCTCCGGCGGCATTCTCGGCGACCACTCGGTACGAGGCCGTTCCACCCGGCTGAAGACCCGTGAGCGTGTACTGGGTGACGCCGGCGGGCACGTACCCGAGGTCCGCAAAGCGCCTGCCGTCGTCGGCGCGCTCGATGCGGAAGACCACCTCGTCGTCGCTCTCATCGACCCACGCAAGCGTGATTTGCGTGCGCGACACGGGTTGGGCGCGCAACGACGCGGGCGCGGTGGGAACCGCGGCGGCTGGCGTGTGGAACACCGTGGTGCCAAACATCTCAAGCTCGGCAACCTGCAGCAGCGGGCCACCGGCGTTCTCCATACGCAACCGGTACCAGCGAAAGAAGCCGTCGGGGGCGACCGCGTGCTCACGCCGCTCGAACCGGCCTCCGAAGCGCTGGTCGGCCCGGGCGTCGAGCAGGGTCCACGCCTGCCCGTCGTTCGACCCCTGTAGCAGCCAGCGCACCGGGTCCCGCTCCGGTGCGTCGTTGGCCGAGACCAGTGCGTAGTGCGAGAGCACGTACGGCGTACCCGCGTCGAACACCGCCCAGGACGAGCTTGAGTCGGCGAGGAATTTGGTATCGACGTCTCCATCGACCAGGCGCGTCACGTCCTCCGGGTCCGATGACGCCAGGCAGTCTGCGGTGGTCGCGGTCCCAACGAGTCGGACCACACCAGGGGGCCCGTCGGCGTCGTCTCCCGTGACATCGTCGCTGGTGGTAGTGTCACGGCCGTCGCTGTCGACGTCATCGCCACTGCCGTCCGTGGCCGCAGCGTCCCTCGTCCCCGCATCGCCGGACCGAGGGACGTCCACCCCAGCGTCGTCGCTGAGTGGACGTGAATCAGCGCAGGACGAGCAGAGCGCAACGGCGGCTGTGACGGCAAGAATCAAGGGACGAGGCATCCACCACAGCCTAGTGTGCGCGTGCGGCTTCTGCAACGACCTCGGAACGTGGTCAACCCCCACTGAGTTTGGCGTTCTGGCGACCATCTCCCATGCTGGGAGATACGCAGCCCGCGCCGTCGTCTCTGGGAGACGTGTGATGGTGCGGCGCAGCTGAACGGGGAGGAGCCATGCGTGCGCTGTGGACGGTGGTGTTGATCGGGCACCTGATGTGCGCATGCCAAGACCCGATGGCATCGGGCGGGACCCACGTGGACACAGGCGGCGCGGACGCCGACGCGAGCACAGACGGTGAACTGGGTGGTGGCGTCGACGCGGGGGCAGACACGGATGCGGACGGTGACAGCGACGCGGGCGCAGACACGCACGCGGACGCAGACACAGATGCGGACCCAAACAATGACGCAGGCGCTGACAGTGGCCCCGACGACCGCTGTCCGGGGCAGGCCCCCGACCCAAACGAGCAGCCGGCAGCGACCCGTTGGGTCGCTGATCTGACGGGAACTGGGTCGAGTTCAGGCCAGTTTGGCGTCGGTGGCACCGACCTGGGCATTCCCGTCCGGCAGCCAAACGGACAGATCGCGTACATCTTTGGCGACACGTTCGAGCAGGACCGGGTGGGCGGCCCGGGTTGGCGCTCTCCTGTTCTCCTGCGCTCCGCACCCGGACTCGATGGGGACGGGATCGTGTTCAACGGCGCCGCCGGTGGACAGTACGCCAAACAGATCCTCGACTACGACCACGACCACCCCGACTACTCGACCTGGCTGCCGTCGGACGCGATCACCATCGGCGATCGGATGTACCTGCACTTCATCGTCAACGCCGGCCTCGGGAACGTTGGCTGGACCCAGATTGCCTACTCCGATGACAACGGCGAGAACTGGACGGTGAGCGACGCGCGCTGGGAGGCCGACGAGGACGGTGGCCTGCGGCAGCTCTGGACGTGGGAGCGGGGCTGTGACGGGTATGTCTACACGCTCTCGACCAGCTTCCTCGACCGCAGTCGGGCGATCATTTTGTACCGCGTGCCCGAGGACAGCCTGCTCGATCGGACCGCTTACGAGCCGTGGGGGTACCTCGACGGCCAGTGGGCTTGGGGGAACCCCGCGACCATCGTGCTGGATGGGAGATTTGGCGAACTCAGCCTGCGCCGGGTCGAGGACAAGTGGGTCCTGGCCTGGTTCAATGCCGGCGACTACGACATCAGCGTCAAGGTCTTCGACAGCCCGACCTCGGACTTGTATGCCGCCCGCACGTACAAGCCGGTCACGGGCGGCGCGCTTCCGCAACTCTATGGTGGGTACATCCACCCGGACTCGACGCTCGCGAACCTCCACCTGATCGTGTCGCAGTGGAACACGGCCAACGGCTGGCCGTACCGCGCAACCCAGTGGGTCACATCCGTGCGCTGATGCGGACCGCGCCGGAGCGGCCTGCGCCTTCGAGAGGATCTGCGTTTCTCTAGAGAGGCGAGTGGCTCTGCCACGCGGGATCGTCACTCTGCATCTTGCCGAGGAAATCCGCCAGAGTGTGGGTCCCGCTCTGGTTCTGGACGTCGACCCAAACGCTGTCCAGCGGATGTTTCAGCAAGACGTGAACGCTGCCGTCGGCGACGTGGTACCTCAAGTTCGGGATCTGGCTCAGGCTCTGCTGCAGCGCCCGGAGCCCCTCCGTATAACGATAGCCAGTGACCAGATCGAGGGTCCAGTTGTCCGCGGAATCGAGGACAGCCAGCCGCGACTCGGGCGAAAGGCCCGCGTTGAAACTGTAGATGCTGCGATAGTCCGAGACGCACCTCGGGCAGCCCGGGGGGGGCCGAGCATGGTGCAGCGCGTATCGCCACTCGGGCCCGTCGGCGAAGACGAGCGCGAAGGAATCGCTCACGAGATCGACCCGCGTGCCTGCGAAGGCGTCCACCCATTGCCAGTAATTGAGCATCGCCCCGACCGAACCGCCACTTGCCCCGGTCAGGATCACGCGCGACGCATCGGGGAATGATGCAGCGATCTCCGCGGCGAAGAGCGCCTGGTTGCGGGAGCCGCGGAACTGCGCCGTCCAGCTCGGGAACGCGTGGTCACCGTCGCCGACGTAATAGTCGCCGGAGCAGCTCGAGATGAAGACATAGGTGGCGTCGGCGAACGGGTTCGCCACTGCAGTTCGATTGAAGATACTGGTCACGGGGAAGGTGACCCCGCCGTCGCACAGTCCGTCGACGCACGCCCGCAACTGCTCGTCGCGGAACCCCCCGTTCTTCCTCATAGACGGATTCCCGGCCCCGCAGCCCTCGTCCACGCAGGCGCTACCACCGGACATGTAGATCAGCACCTGGCTCCCGGAGCCTTGATTGACGCCGATCCCGGTCGTGGTGCCGTTGGCACACATCGAGCCGCGGATGTCGTACCAGGTCCACAGCCCGACGGGGCCGTCGATCATGCCGTCCGGTCGGGGCGTGTCGGGCCCCACCTCCGGGGTCGCGGTGTCGTCGCCTGGGCTCACATCGGTGTTGTCTGGCCCAGCGTCCGCGTCGGAGTCGGGCGGCACGTCGGAGGCGGGCGGTGCGTCGGCGGGTTCGCCAGCGTCGCCCGGGCCGGTGTCATCGGCCGCGTCCGCGTCACCGCTGTCGGCCACCCAGGCGCATCCGCCGCCGACCAGGAGGGCGTTGAGCACAAGCCAACCCGCAAAGATCGCGCCCCGTGGGCCAGCGGTCGGAGAGGTTGTGAAATGCCTGAACACGCGGTCCTCCAAGAGGTCGAGCGCAGAGCGGTCGGCCCCATGGGATTATGGTGGCTCGTGCGGTCAGGTCAACGATGGTCCCCGCGAGGCACCGGTTCCATTGACGCCGAGGGTTGCGATCCGTACGCTAATGGTGGCTGGAGGTGTACACCT
>CALBXO010000260.1 GCA_937890335.1 uncultured Pseudomonadota bacterium
CGGTGACGGCCACGGCGACCGATGACGTCGGCGTCGCCACAGTCACGTTGTCCGTCAATGGGGAGAGCCTTCAGGCGTTTGCGGTGGGTCCATTTACGAGCATGTGGGACACGTCCGCGTTGGCGAATGGGTCCTACACCGTGCGGGCCGTGGCGGTGGACGCCGCTGGCAATGAGGCGCAGGCGGAGGTGACTGTGACCGTCGCTGGCGGTGTGGAGGACACGACGGCGCCATCGGTGGCCATCACGTCGCCGATTGCGGGAGCGACCGTCGCCGGGAGCGTTCAGATCACCGCCGACGCCAGCGACGATTTTGGGCTGAGGCACGTCGTCTTCACCGTGGACGGCGATGTCCTCGGCGAGGTTGCTGCACCGCCGTACGCCATCGCGTGGAACGCGGGCGCGGTGGCCGGCGAACACACGATCACCGCCCAGGCGATCGACGCGGCGGGGAACACCGGCGACGACACGATCGTCGTGGTGGTCGAGGAAGAGGTGGTCGCGCCGACGGACGGTCCAACGGTGCGCTTCACCAGCCCCGGGCCGGGACAGACGGTCTCGGGCGTGATTACGGTCAAGGTGTCGGGAGTGGACGCCGACGGCCTGAGCCAGGCGCTGTTGTTCAACGGCGAGGAGCTGATTGGCGCCGACTACCGCGAGCCCTTTGAGTTCCTGTGGGACACGCGGCTCGTGCCCGAGGGGCCGGTGCAGCTCACCGCGCGTGTTTTTGATTCGCTGGGCAACCCCGGTGTGGGCACGATCGACATCGTCGTTGCACGGGAGGGCGGCGAGCAGCCGGATGTCGCCGGGCCTGATGGCGACGGGACGGAGACGATTCGGGTGGGCAAGCGGTACTGGGGCTGCGGCGTGGCGCCCTCCGCGTCGCCGACCGCGCCCACGGGTTGGTTGCTCCTGGTGGCGATGCTCCTGCTCGCCGGCGGTGCGCTGCACAAGAGTCGCCGGCGGATGCGCCGCATGTTGCTTGCTTTCGCCGCCCTGGCCGTCGCCGCGACCCTCGGGGGCTGCCAGGGGGACGACATCTACATCGTCAGTGACGGTCAGGCTGCCGACGGTGAGGAGGGGCAGTTTGGCTCGGCGTCCGCGCTCGAGGCGTACCTGGAGGGGCGAACGATGGTGATGGAGGGGGCGAGCATTCCCGCCAACCCCAATGGGTTTGACGAGAACATCAATTTTGGCCAGGCGACGCAGTGCTACCACCGCGTGATGATCTCGCCCCTGGCAGGCCGCTGGACCGTGACCAGCGATCTCGGGACGTTGGTTGGCGCGGCCGAGGTTGGTGATGCCGGCACCTGTGATCGTGCAACTCTGTCGTCCACATTGGAGTTCGTCTCCACGGCCGTCCTGATTGAGAACGTGACGCCGGACGGCAGCTGTTTTGACGTCACCATGACCTTCCCCGGTTTTGGCCAGGAGGGGCGCGCCAGTCTGGACGCGGACGGCGAGAGTGTGACGATGGAGCTGTTCTTCAAAGACCAGGCGGTCGGCCACCGTTGCGCGGACGGAGCGGTCGGCGAGGCCACCGTGACACTGGACAGCCGACCGTTCACGGGCGACGCGCGCCAGTCCTACACCCTGTTCCAGTAGCGGAGTCTCCCATGCGCAAAGCAGCAGTACTCAGCGTGCTCATCACGCTGGCTAGCCCGGGTTTTGCCCTGGCGCAGTCGGAGCCGGCCGAGACTACGCCGGCGATGCCGGCGGCGGCGGGTACGACCACCGTGCTGGCTCCCGACCCGGGGGCGGAGAGCACCGGGCTGAGCCCAGAGGCCTGGGCCGCAGAGTCGGACCGCAGCGCGGACCCGCTCCCCAGCGAGTTCCGGCTCATCAACTACTTTTTCGCGCGGGCGAGTTTCACCAACCAATTGGCGGACCCGTCCGGATTGCGCGGCGTGTCGCTCGGGCCGCTGGGCATTGGCGACAATGTCGGCAGCGCCACGGCGGTGGGTCCGGACACCGAGAATTTCTACATCGAGCAGCGCTGGATTCCGGTCATCAGCTACAGCCCCCACTTTGTGGACGGCCTGGCCACGTTCCGGGCGCAGTTTGAGATCGACTACACGTGGGGACAGGCCGCCAACCAATTGCAGCACAACCAGGGCGGCGGTCTGAACGCAGACCAGGTCAACCTGCAGACCAAGGGGCTGCACGTGGCGATCAGCCCACTTCGCGTCCCGGCAAAGCTCTCTGTGGTGCTCGGAACACAGGCGCTGTACGACAACCCGGCGGACCCCAACATCACCTCCCTCTTCGACATCGTGAAGACCGGCTACAAGCTCGCCTACGTCGGCACGGACGGGACTGGGCTTGCCGTCTACTCACGGTTGGGCGGCATGTGGAAGGCCAGCTTCGTGCCGCTCGGTGTGGGCCAGCCGGACAAGGCGGACAAGGGTGATCCTTCCGCGGCGTACGCGTATATGCTCACCACGGACTACGCCTACGAGGTGCAGCCCGGGACGGTGATCGGGGCGTCGCTGTGGCACCTGCGGGACGACACGGAGGGCACCGCGTTTGCGTACGAGGGTCTGGTCAAGAGCGGCCCGGGCAGTACGGGACTGTTCCCGTACACCGGCGTTCCAGACTTCTCGCTGGACGCGGCCAAGGGCAGCGTCACCTGGGTGGGCGCGCATTTCCACCACGACATCGCGTTCCGCACCGGCGACTTCGCAGCGTCCGGGTTCGTGATGCTCAACAGCGGCAGCTACAAGAACACCAACAAGACCTCCACGCTCAACGACAAGCTCGACATCTTTGGGCTCGGGGCGAACCTGGAGCTGATGTGGAAGTACGGCCGGACGCCGGGCGACCTCGTCACCCTGGAGGGCATGCTCACCACAGGTGACGACGACCTGTCGGACGACCGGTACACCGGCGCCTTCACGCTGAACAACTACGGCCTGCCGGGGGCCGTCTGGTTCAACCACAAGACGCTGATCCTGTTCCCCTTCACCAGCACTGTCAGCAACTACACGGGCGCGGTGACGGACATCTCCAACCGCGGCTACGGGCTGCAGGCGGCCATCCTGACGGGTTCGCGCGACCTGGTGCCGGACAAGCTCAACCTCAAGCTCGGCATGGCGTACGCCCAGGCCGCCGTCACGCCGCCACCCGGCGCCAACAAGGTAGAGCGCGGACGCACGATCGGACTCGAGTTCAACGCGGAGCTCAAGTACCACCTCACCTACCTCATGACGGTGGGGCTGCACGCCGGGTACATGAGCCCCGGCGCGTTCTACAACGCCAACCTCGCCGTGGACGCCAACCCCTGGGCGACGTTCACCACCTTCACCTGGTACGGGTTCTGACGATGAAGACTGCTTTGACCATGGTGGCGCTGGTTGCGCTGACTACAACGGCCTGCGTCACGTCACACAAAGGCGCGACGCTGGAGTTCCAGGACGTCCCGTACACGAGCCTCGACGGAGATCCGTGGCCCGAGAAGACCGCGGAGCTGCCGGCGACGGCCGCGCGTTACCAGCTTGGGGACGGTACGTGGGTCCGGTACGTGGAGCTCAATCCCACAGGCGAGACCACATTGGTGTTCGTGCACGGGCTGGGGTCGTACCTGAAGTTCTGGCGCTACCAACTCGATGCGTTTGCCGCCAAGGGCTTCCGTGTCGTCGCTGTCGACCTTCTTGGCTATGGTAAGTCCGACAAGCCAGCGACTTTCAGTTACACCATGGAGGCGCAGGCGCAGGTGTTGCGGGAGTTCTTTGGGGTGGCTGGGATTGAGCGGCCGGTGTTGGTGGGTCACTCCATGGGTGGGCAGACCGCGCTCAGTTACGCGATACAGTATCCCGAGCAATTGCGGGCTCTGGTGCTCACGTCACCGGCGGGTTTTGAGACCTTTACGCCGGCTGAGAAGGCCTGGTTTCGCAGGGTGTTTTCCACGGCGCTCATCAAGGGTACCAGCGAATATGGCGTCTGGGGTTCGGTGGCTGAGGGGAATTTTGCGACGTGGCGGCCGGAGTTCGAGTGGCTGATCGAGGAGCGGGTGCAGTTTGTGGGCAACCGGGATTTTGACCGGTACGCGTACGCCAATGTGCGCAGTGTCCATGGGCTGCTCGACAATGAGTTCGTCCGGGAAAACCTGGCCAAGGTGGAGGTGCCGACGTTCATCGTCCACGGGGACTCGGACCGCCTGATTCCCAACCGTTTCTTCCACGCGGGCTTCACGCGGGACGTGATGGAGGTCGGCCGTGCCGGGATCCCCTCAGCGACGCTCGTGGAGCTGGCCGGCTGCGGCCACACGGTGCAGATGGACTGCGCCGAGGCGTACAACGCCGCGGTGGACAAGTTCCTTCGGGCGCGGCTCTCGGAGCGGCAGCGAGTGTGGCCGGCCCGCGACACAGTGGCGCTCGAGGCAGGGGCACGTTGAGCGCGTGGCGCAGGCGGGACCGCCGCGCGCGTGCCGCCCCGGTCACACCTCGTCGTTGACAGGCGGGGGGCGCTCGGTGTCGGGCACGGAGTGCTCGGAGGCCGGTTGCTCGGGGAGGACGCCCACCTTGGGACGCCGCGCCTTTCGCGCCCGTTTTGGGGTGAGACCGCGCATCAGCTCCAGTTTCCCGAAGCACAACATCCGGTTGCCGGCCTCCAGAACGCGGGTTGGCAGCGGGTTGGGGATGACGGTGGTGCCGCGGTGGAGTGTCAGGACGTTGATGTCCTTCTCCCGCAGTCCGGAGTCCTTGATGGTCTGGCCGACATAGTCGGAGCCCACGGGGACATGGATCTCCGCGACGCCATAGCCCTTGCTGACGGTGAGGCGCTGACGGATGTCGACCTCTGGGAAGTCCACCTGCGCCGCCATGTAGTCGATGATGGCGCCGGCGATGTCCAGCTGGGTGCAGCGCTCGATGCCCTCCAGACCTGGCGACGAGTTGACCTCCATGATCTGGGGCCCGCTCTTGCTCTCAAGCATGTCTACGCCGGCCACGCGCAGGCCCATGATCTGGGCGGCCCGGACGGCGGTCTCTTTGTAGTGGTCGTCCAATTGGACCAGCTCCGTCACGCCCCCACGGTGCACATTGCTGCGGAATTCCTGTCCTTGTGCCACGCGGCGCATGGCGGCGACGACCTGGTCCCCGACGACAAAGGCGCGGATGTCCTTGCCCTTGCTCTCGGCGACGAACTTCTGGATGAGCACATTCTGCCGCTGGCTCTGAAGCAGCTCCACGATGGCGGCGGCGGACTCGACCGTGTCGGCGAGCAGGACGCCGATGCCCTGTGTGCCTTCAATGAGCTTGATGATGACAGGGGCGCCGCCCACGCGCTCGATGGCGGGGAGGACGTCGTGTTTGTCGCGCACGAAGGTCGTCGCCGGGATGCCGATGTTGTGCCGGCTGAGTATCTGGAGGCTGCGCAGCTTGTCTCGCGAGTTGCTGATTCCGGAGGACGAGTTGGCGCAGAAGACGTCCATCTGCTCGAACTGCCTCACGACGGCGGTGCCGAAGTAGGACAGAGAGGCGCCGATTCGGGGCAGCACGGCGTCGTACGGCACGAGCAGCTTCTGCCGGTGGTGAAGGTGGGGTTTGCCCTGCTGGACGTCGATGGAGAATTTTAGCGTGTTCAACACCCGAGGGCGGTGACCGCGCAGCTCGGCGGCCTCCCGGAGACGTCGGGTGCTGTAGCATTTTGGGGCGCAGGACAAGATGGCAAGATCCATAGAGAGTTCCGTAGTGGGGGTTCAGCGTTGTTTCTTGGGTGGGCGAGCGCCGCGGTAGGAGCGGCCAGCGTCGACGAGGAAGCGCCGCCGGAAGGCCTGACGGCCCAGCAGCATGCGAAATCCCATCTCGTCGCGGTTGGCTAGAGTCAGCTCCACGGGCCACACTTGGTCCATCAGGCGAACGGGGGTGACGATGACGGGCCTGCGCGACGCGACGCCGCTCGAGGAGCGAATGGAGCGGTACTCCAGCACGGGGGCTTCGGTGAGGACGGGGTTGGCGGCGTTTCTCTGGTTGGGGTGGATCTCAAAGCGGACCCAGTCCACGCCGTTGCGGGTAAACGCCTCCAGCTCGAATGCGTGAAGCGAGGACGATCGCGCACCGGTGTCGACCTTGGCCTTGATGGCCTCGATGCCCAATTCTGGTAGACCGACCCACTCGCGCCACCCGATCACGGGAAGCGCCTCGCGCTTGCTCGCCATGGGAATTTGACCTCAATTTCGCCCGGGGAGGGGGGCATCCTACCACATTTGCCCCCGCGATGCTGCCGCCGGCGCTGTGACCGAGGTGTCTGTCACCCAACGTTCACGCCAGGAGTGTGCCCGCGGACTGACACGTGGCCGGGCATTGAACTCTGGAGCTGCCCGTGGCCGACGCGGCGGTGGGTCGGATCTCTGGCGCGAGATGTGCTTTACACGCCGGCTCTGGGTCCTTTGAGGCGTTGGTATGAGGTGGTGGGTAGCGCTGGTCTTTGTGGCCGGCTGTGGGTTGGAAGAGGCGCCGTGGCTGCTGGACGTGGATGTGCCGCGGCAGCCGGTCGGTCGCACCGATCGGCCGGTGGAGGACGTGACGGGCTGGCGCGTGGCTCCCGTGCCAGAGACCCGTGCCGATCCACGGTTTGCCGGGGGGCTTCCCTGGGAGCTGCCACGCGTGCCGGAGGAGGTCACTGCCGACCCGGCGCCCTGGACCCGGAGCTCACGGCTGGCCGTGCGCGGCGACCGCATCGTGGCGCTCGATGTGGAAGGGGCCGCCGTAGTTGCTCTGCACCGGGTGACGGGGCGGCAGCTGTGGCGCCTGCAGCTCGAGGCGCGGCCCGACTCCATGGTAGTCGGGCCCGACGGTGTCGTCTTTGTCACAATCCGGACGGGTGAGGTTCTTTGCGTGGAGGATGGGGCAGTCTGCGCCCGCCGCAATGTGGGGGTCGACCCGCGAGGTCTGGCGATGGCGCCCGACGGCCGCGTGCTCTATGTAGCGGTCACTGCCAGCCGCGTCGTGACCAGCCTCAACCCGGAGGGGCTGGCGGTGCTGGGCCGGGCCGGCGGTTTTGTCCGGCCTCGCCTGGTGGTCGCGGACTCCGAGAAGATCTGGGTGGGCGAGGAGGCCCGCGTGGCGGAGGTGGCGCTCGACGCGGACGGGCGGCCCGTGCCCGGCTCCTACACGACGGTACCGCTGCGCACCGCCGCGCCGATGGATGACCTGCTGCGGCAGGGGAGGCCGAGTCTGACACGCTTTGGCGTCGCTGTGTCGCTGGCAACCGAGCCGGAGACGGGGGATGTCCTCATCCTGCACGAGCAGTCTCTCCCGAGCAGCGTCTGGGCTCTGTATTCGGACTGGGCGTCGCCGTTGGGGGACGGGTACGACGGGGAGTATACGCCGTTTCTGCGCGAGGGGACGACGCCCAACGCATGGGTGACGCCCGTGGAGCTGTCGGTGACGCGCCCAGGTGTCGAGCACGCCACACGTCTACCCTCGCGAGACCCGGCCACCGGGGCGCCCGTGAGCTTCCTTGGGCTCGGCGCGGCGGACATTGCGCCGCACCCGACGCGCGCCCTCGCCTTTGTGGCTGCGCGGGCCACCGGGCAGGTGTTGGTGCTGGACACCGCGGGGGATCCCCTGGCTGGGCCGCTCGGCGCCATCACCGTGGGCTCGCAGCCGACCGCGGTCGCCTTCAGTGAAGACGGGGCAGTGGCCTATGTCCTGGAGGAGGGGGACCGGACCATCGGGCGCGTGGACCTGGCTGCGTTCCTGGCGCCGTGGCCCGTGCGCTCCCCGGAAGCGCGGCACAGGTTCTGGACCCAACCACAACCGCGAACCGACGGGGATCGACACCTCACATGGCCGGTCCGCGTGGCCCGCGGGCGCGTCCTCCATCTGGGGCCGTCACCTCTGACGGCCGCACAAGAGCGGGGACAGCGGTTGTTCGAAGTAGCGCGCGGAGGGTTCTCCTGCGCCACCTGCCACCCGGAAGGGCTGAGCGACGGTCGGCCCTGGGGCCGTGGAATCCCGGTCCAGTCTCACATGCTCGCCGGGCGAACCCACGCCGCGGCGAGGGTCGCGGTTGAGGTGGAGCGCATGGGCTCAACGCCGATGTCCGACGCTGAGGTCCAGGACCTGCTCGCCTATCTGGCCACGCGGACGCATCCGCCCAATCCAACCGCGGCGTCGGCCCTGGGCGCCGAGGTCTTCGCCAGGCTGGACTGCGGAACCTGCCACATCCCGCCGGACTACACGGACGGCCTGCCTCACGACGTGGGCACAGGCGGGATCTTTCAGACGCCGAGCCTGGTGGGACTCCACCACAGCAGGCCCTATCTGCACCACGCCCGCGCCCGGTCCCTGCGCCAGGTTTTTGCCTATCCAGGCCAGCATATGACGTCGTTTTCGACACTGTCTGCCGAGGAGATGACCGCGCTGGTGGTGCACCTGCAGTCGCTGTGAGCCCGGGGTGTCTGACCGGGGTGCCCGCTCAGCCCTTGACGGAGCCCGCTGTGAGGCCCCCGATCAGGTGTTTCTGCAGCATGAAGAAGAGCAGCATCACCGGCACCGAGACCAGGATCGCGCCCGCCGCAAAATAGCCCCATTGGGTGGAGAACTGGCCCACGTAATTGTTGAGCGTAACCGGCAGGGTGAAGGCCGTCTCCTCGTTCATGAAGGTGGTGGCGAGGATGAACTCGTTCCACGCGGTCATGAAGCTGAACAGCGCGGTGACCGCGATGGCGGGGCGGGCCAGGGGTAGGATGATGCGCCAGAAGATGGTGAAGGGGGAGGCGCCGTCGATGAGCGCGGACTCCTCGAGCTCCTTGGGGATGGTGTCAAAGTAGCCCTTGAGCATCCAGACGCAGAACGGGATGGCGGTGGTGGAGTAGACCAGCGCCAGCCCGGCCAGTTGGTTGAGCAGCCCGAGGGCGTCCAGGATGACGTAGAGCGGGATGAGCATCAGCGTGCCGGGAAACATCTGGCTGACGAGAAACATCAGCAGGCCCGCGCGGCGCCCCGGAAAGCGGAAGCGGCTGAAGGCGTAGCCGGCCGTACAGGCCAGGAAGATGCCCATGATGGTGGTGGCGGCGCTGACCACGACAGAGTTGAACAGCTGCCGGCCAAAGAGCCAACGCCCGTCGGCGGTCTCGGTGCTGACCACATGCGCGAAGTTGTCCAGGGTCGGCGTACAGCGCCAGGCCATCTCCGACGCGTCAAAGCACGGGATGGGGATGAGGCTCATGTCGAAGCCCTGCTGGGGGGTCAGCGCCATGGAGACCACCCACAGCACCGGGTAGAGCACGGAGATCGTGAAGACCACGAGGAACGCGTGCGTGAGGATCAGGCGGAGCTTGCTTGGCTTCTTCATCAGTCGAAGGCTCCGTCCGTCGCTCTGGTGACGCGGTTTGTGATCAGGGTGTAGAGCAGCAGGATGATGAAGATCAGCACCGAGTAGGCAGCCGCGAGCCCGTAGCGGCCGAGGACCGCGAAGGCGCGGTAGGCGTCCGTGATGAGGATCTCCGTGGAGTTGTTGGGGCCGCCGCCGCTGACCAGATAGATGACGTTGAACATGTTGAACGTCCAGATCGAGCCGAGGATGATGGCCGGAAACAGCGCCGGTTTGAGCAGGGGCAGCGTGATGTGGCGGAACTTCTGGAATGGCGTGGCCCCGTCGATCTCCGCGGCCTCGTAGAGCGCGCCGGGAATCGATTGCAGCGCGCCCAGCGCGACCACCATCATGAACGGGAAGCCAAGCCAGGTGTTGGTCACGAGGTTGGCGGTAAAGGCTGTGGCGAAGCCGCCACCGAGCCAGTCCACGCCCGAGGGGGTCATGCCCAGGCCCGCCTGCACCAGCTCAATGACCTGGTTCACCGCCCCGAACTCCTTGTTGAACATGCCCTTCCAGATCAGCGCGGTGATGTAGTTGGGTATGGCCCACGGGATGATGAGGAGCACGCGGTAGACGCGCTTGAACCGCAGCATGGGCTCCTTGAGGATGAGCGCCAGGCCAAGCCCGATGGACACGTGCAGGATGACGTTGGTGACCGTCCACAGGATCGTCGAGAACAGCGTCCAGTAGAAGCTCACGTCGGCACCTTCGCCCGGGGCGAGGATCTCGACGAAATTGGCCATGCCGATGAAGTAGTAGCGGCGCGCGTCGTTGTCGAAGAAGCTCAGGCCGATGCCCGTCAGGAACGGGATGAACACCAGCAGCACCATGCCCGCCATGGACGGCACGACGTAGGTATACGCCCACGGGTTGTCGCGGCAGGCCACCACCAGCCGCACCAGGAACGGCTGAAGGATGAGCATCACGGTCAACAGCAGGAGCAGGGAGATGGCGAGCACGATGTGGCCAGCGCCGTAGGCGTTTGCCTGCCATTGGGCGGCGGCCTGCGCGCCGGTAGCGAGCCCCTGGCCGCCGAGCATATACCCCGCCGCGCCCGTGTAGCTCACGTCCGCCGCGGCGACGAGCGCGGTGGCGTCCGCGCCGCGGATCTGCGCGTACTCCGCCGCGGCGGCGAGGGCGCGGGCGTCGTCCATGCGCTGCTCCAGGTGGGGGAGCAGGGCGTCGTCGTAGCTGTTTGTGGTGGCCCAGCCTGCGCCGAGGACCATGAGCACCGCGGCGGCGGACCACACCGCGCGGCGCGCACCCGAGACGACAAAGAGGACGACGGATCCGAGCAACCAGACGCCGAGGATCACCCCGAAAATCATGCCCAGGGGGAGCGGAGGTGCCGGGATGGACTCGCGCAGTGACACGCCAGCCGAGCCCGTCACCGTCAGGACGCCTGCGTCCGTGCGGACCACCGGGACCTGCGCTGCGCGGACGGAGCCGGCGCTGCCGTCAATCTCCGCAGCGGCATCGCGCTCGAGGACGAATGCCGGGTGCGCGCGGCCCACCTCGGCGGGTGCACCAAAGCCGGCTGTGGCGCGGCTGAAGCGGTCGGACCGGGTGCGATGTCGGGGCTCAGGCAGGCCGCTGAGGAGCTTGTGGCGAAGACTGGTGTCGAGGCTGGCGGTGTAGGACTGGCCGCGGCTGATGCCAAACTCGTCGACGCCCCCGTCGGCGACCACAAACGCCTCGATTACCGGGAGCTGTCCCCGGCCACCCGCGCTGGGGAGCGCCGACACAAACCGCTGCGCCTCGTAGTCACCCTGGGTGGATGCCACATGGCCCAGCGCCGTGGCAAAGAAGAGCGCGCGATGCTCCTCGACCTCGGCGCGGTCGGCCTCCCACGACATCCAGAACACGCTGGCGCAGGTGGCTGCGGCGAGCACGGCGACCAGGCCGAGCGACGCGGCGGCCGCCCAAAGCTCCTGGGGCCTGGGCCCCGTCTCTGACACCTTTTGGGTCACTTTCCGATGCTCGCCGCGGCGGCTGTGAGCGCCTCGTCGGCGTCGTCGCCGTTCTTCACGATCTTGTAGATGGCGGAGTCCGTCGGGCTCCACACCAGCCGCATCTTCGGCGTGTTCGGCATCACGACGCTGTCGGCCAGCTGCGCACGGAAGACCTGCAGGACGGGGTCCTTCTTTGCGACATCCCACGTGGCTTTGTGCGCCACCGGCTGACCGCCGACCTCCATGCGCACCTTGGCCGCGTCACCTGTGGCCAGGTAGCGCATGACCTGGAAGGTCTCCTCCTTGTGCTCGGATTTGGCGCTCATCAGCACCGCCTCGCTGCCCAGAAACGGGGCCATCTTCTTCCCCGTGGCGTTCACCGTCGGCATCGTCACCACGCCCCACTCGACCTCCGGCGCAATCTCGCCGCGAAACCAGGGACCATTGATGACGAGCGCCGTGCGACCGGTGTTGAACAGGCTGGTGATGAGGTTGGAGTTCACGTCCTCGGGCACGACCTTGTGGGTGTGCAGCAGGTCGTGGCTGAAGGCGATGCCCGCCTTGGTACCGGGGTTGCGCAGCCCGAGCTCGCCGCGCTCGTCCAGGACCTCGCCGCCAAATCCGTGGATGAATGGCGCGTTGAAGTAGGTCAGCGTGTTCTCGTACGCCAGCCCGTAGCGCTTGTCCGCGGCGTTGGTGTGGGCCTTGGCCACCGCGACAAACTCCGTGTCCGTGGTGGGTGGCTCGGTCACGAGCTTCTTGTTGTAGAACAGGACGACGGATTTGAACGCCAGGGGCAGCCCGTACAGCGATTTCTTGTACACCAGCGCCTTGACGGTCTCCGGGTAGAACTCGGCCAGGAGGTCGGGGCGGGCCCAGGTGGAGACGGGCTCGATGTGGCCGGACTCGGCCCAGTCGCCCACGCGGTCGTGCGCGAAGATGAACAGGTCGGGGCCGTTGTTGCGCGGGATGGCCGCCGTGATTTTGTCCGGGAAGGCCTGGTGAGGGACCTTGAGCGTCTCAATCCGGATGTCCGTCCGCTCTTGGTTGAACGCCTCCACGACCTGCCCGAGGGCCTTCTCCTCTTCCGCCCTGTAGCTGTGCCAGAGCGTGACTGTGACGGCCTCTTTCTGAAGGGCCGGGGTGGCGGGCTTGTCGCCTGTGGGCGCCGGCGTGGCGGGTGCCTCCGGGCTTCCGCAGCCGGCGAGCAGGGTCAGGGCGAAGAGTGTGCACAGTGTCTTGGTCATTTCGTATCCTTGAGATCAGGCATTGAGTCGCTTGGTGCCGTCGGCGCTGAACAGGTGCAGGCCGTCGTAGTCGACGCCGAACTGGACGGTGTCGCCCACTTTGCAGCGCGCGCCACCCTCGGCCCGGCCCACGACCGCGGCGTCGCCCACATTGAAGTGGTAGAACGCCTCGACGCCCATGGGCTCGATCACGTCCACGCGGGCGCTGAACTGCGCTTGGCCCGGCTCGCCCGGGACGACGTGCAGCGGGCGAAGTCCAAACTGGATCTGGCTGTCGCCCGAGGTGCGCACGGCGGCGCTGCGCTCGTCGTCGAGGATGAATTTGAAGCCGTTGCCAGTGAGCGTGATCTGGTCACCCTCCGATTTCACATCGGCGGTCAGGAAGTTCATGGAAGGGGAGCCGATGAACCCGCCGACGAACGCGTTGGTGGGCGTGTGGAACAGGTCCATGGGCGTGCCCACTTGTTGCACGACGCCGTCCTTCATCACGACGATGCGGTCGGCCAGCGTCATGGCCTCCACCTGGTCGTGCGTGACGTAGATGACGGTGGTCTCCAGGCGCGCGTGCAAGCGCCCGAGCTCGACGCGCATCTGCACGCGCAGCTTGGCGTCCAGGTTGGACAGGGGCTCGTCAAACAGGAAGACCTTGGGGTCCCGGACAATGGCGCGGCCCATGGCCACGCGCTGGCGTTGCCCGCCGCTGAGCTGGCGCGGCTTTCGCTGCAGAAGCTCGTGAATACCGAGGATGTCGGCGGCCGACTCGACCTGCTTCTTGATCTCCGCCTTGCTCACCCGGCGCAGGCGCAGCGCGAAGCTCATATTGTCGAAGACCGACATATGCGGGTAGAGCGCGTAGTTCTGGAACACCATGGCGATGTCCCGGTCCTTGGGCGCCACGTCGTTGACGCGGCGGTCGCCGATGTAGAGGTCCCCGCCGGAGATCTCCTCGAGGCCGGCGATCATGCGCAGCGTGGTGGACTTGCCACAGCCCGAGGGGCCAACGAGCACCAGGAACTCCTTGTCCTGGATGTCGAGCGTGAACTCGTCTACGGCGAGCACATTGCCGTCGTAGATCTTGGTCACCTTGTCGAGTCGTACTTGTGCCATCAGTGGATCTCGAAAATTGCTGCGGAATCGGTGGGGACCGCGCCTGTGAGGGCGCCATCTGAGAAGGTTGGGGACCAGGGTGAACCGGTATGGAAGCGGGCGGACGCGCTGGTCTGGGCGATGGTCGCCCGCAGCGGCGGCGCCTGTCCAACGCCCAGGACGACGAGGAACCTGCCGCGGCGGTAGGCCAGCACAGCCCCGGTGTCGGTGGTTTCTGCCTGAACCACCTCAAACGCTGCACCGCGCAGGTCAGCTTCGGCGTTTCGCAGCGCGATGAGCTCTCGCCAGACGCGGAAAATCGCCTTGCCTTCGGCGCTCTCGAGCGCGTCCCAGGGCATGTCGCTGCGGTTGTGGGGCCACTCGCCCCCCATGCGCCCGACCTCGTTGCCCCACGTCACCTGCGGGATCCCGGCGATGGTCATCTGCAGGACGGCGGCGAGCGGGTAGCGCTGGTCCAGACCTTCAGCGTGGAGGCGGAACCGGAAGGTGGGTACGTCGTGCGAGTCCAGGAAGTGGACCATGGGAGGGCCCGTCGCCTCGTGGCGCGTGGCCAGGTGATGCCCGGCGGCCTCGGCGCGCATGCGGCCAGTGAGAAAACCCTCGGCGAGACCGTGGAAGCTGAAGTCGAACAGCGTGTCCACCGCGCCCGCTTCCACCAGAGCGCGCGTCGCGTCGTCGCCTGGGCGCGCGCCCCAATGCTCGCCGACCACCAGGAAATCCTGCTTGCCGTACTCGTCACGGGCGACGCGCGCGGCTTCGGTGTGCAGCTCGGCGAAGATCTGCGGCTCCACGTGTTTGACCGTGTCGAGCCGGAACCCGTCAAACGGGTAGAGGCGGACCCATTCCAGGTGCCAGCGCACCAGCGCCGCGGCCACCTCGGGGTTCTCGGTCCGAAAATCCGGGAGCCCAAACAGGCATTGCGTCAGCTCTGTCGCCTCCTCCTGCGCGGGGCAGGTCCCGTTGTGGGGGGCGCGTGTCCAGTAGGGCGAGTCCGCGAAGGAGGAGCCGTAACCGGCGTGGTTCACGACCACATCGAGTATCACTTCGATCCCGCGGGCGTGGGCCTCCGTGAGGAAGGTGTCCAGCTGCTCGGCGGTACCAAAACGGGGGTCCACGCCGGTGAAATCTTCCGCCCAATAGCCGTGGTAGGCCCAGTCGGGGAAGCCCGCGCCGGTGACCGGTTCGGCGACCTGGTGCGTGACTGACGTGATCCAGAGGGTTGTGATGCCGAGCTCGGCCAGGTGGTCCAGCCGCCGGGTCAGACCTGTGAGGTCGCCGCCGTGAAACGCACCCTTGGCGCCCTTGTCCACGCCCTGGTTGTTGGTCGCGTCGCCGTCGTCAAAACGGTCGACCATGGCGAAGTAGAGGACCTGGTCCGCCAGGGGCCGCGCCGGGACCGGGTTTGGCGTCCTGGTCTGGGTGCAGGCGCTGAGCAGAGTCGAGCAGATCGCCAAGCCGACGAGGTGCGCTGTGGCGCCGCGCCGGAACGTGCCCACCGCCCGCGCCAGTCGGCCATCGCGGCCTCGTTGCCGGCGTCCGCGCCGAGTGTCTGTGTCCGCGGATCCAGCTGCCCAACCGGGAAATCTTACCCACGCGGGAAATCCGCCGCGCGCAGCCGTGCGCAGTGCTCCGAGGAGTCCGAGCGCGACGACGACGAAAAGGAGGGTCCAGTGCCCTCGGACGGGGGCGGCGGTCTGGCAGCCGCAGGCCTCGGGACCCTCGGGGGTTTTGGGCAGGTCGGTGCCCATGTCGTGAAGCGCGTCGCCGGCATCGGACTCCGTCTCTGGGGAGGGCTCTGGACCCGGCTCGCTGCCTGCGTCGGGCTCGGGCTCAGGCAACGGCTCTGGCGCTGGTTCGGGTTCGGGCTCGGGCTGTGGTTCCGGCTCCGGCTCGGGCTCTGGCTCTGGGTCCGGCTCGGGTTCGACAACGTCCAGGCCCGCGGCGTCGCGCAGGGCCAGCAGATACAGCCCCGCGCCAAATCCGATCATGGGGTGGGACCCGACGTAGGCCCCGTTCTCGTCTCCGTAGAGCTCGGCGATGACACCGCCGTTGCGCAGGCTGACCTCGGTCACCCGGCGCACGAGGGCGTCGGCTTCGTCGGCGCGCCCGCGCTTGCGCAGCGCGATCGCCAGGCGGAGGTCGGCGAAGACCCACTCCTGCTCGTCGTACCAATCGCCGTCGTCGTTTCTGGCGTAGCCGCCCCACGGTTTTCTCAGGGCGGCCAGGGCATCGAGCGTGGCGTCCGCGGTCGCGTCGTCCACCAGGACAAAGTTGATCGCCTCCACCGCGGCGACGTCCAGGTGTGGCTCACCGCGTTGGAGCTGCTCGTAGCTGGACGCCAGGGCGCCTGTCTCATCCGGAAGGTTCGCGGCCACACCGCCCGCAATCGTGCGCCCAGCGGCGACGTAGTCCTCGTTGGCGACGAGCTTGCCGTACCGGACCAGCCCGTGTGCGCAGACGATGGACGAGTACGCAAAGCGCTCCTGTTTTCCGTTCCAGTGACGCTCCCAGATGGAGGAATCCGGCGCCAACAGGCCCAGTTGCGCGTCGATGAGGCCCACGATGACGTCGGCTACTCCGTCGTCGATGGCGGCGCGATGGGTGTCCAGAAACGCTGTGTCACCGCTGGTCTCGACGTACTCGACGAAGGCCCAGAGGAAGAGTCCAAAATTGTCGAACTCCACGTTGGGTCCGTCCTCGTTGGGATCGGATTCCTCCAGGCCGTTGCCGTAGTAGCGGGTGACGCTGAGCAGATGGTCGCGCCCGACGTACTCGCTGTACGCGCCGGTGCGCCCATCCAGCATGAACCGCAGCGCGTCGCGCGCCTCGGTGTGGTGCCCGACCCTGGCGAGGGCGACAATTCCGTAGGCCGCGTCCCGGACCCAGCTGATGTTCCACATGCCGGGGCGGAGCGCGGCGAGCAGCTGCCCCTGGGCGCCGGGCCGGGTCTCCTGGACCTGGCCCATGCGCAACCAGACCTGGGACAGCGCGGCCAGGCGGAGTTGGTCCTCCGCGCCCTCCGGCAGGGTCGCGGTGGCGCGCCAGCTCTGCCATTCGGCGACCTCGTCCGCCACGGTTTGTGCATGGCGGCCGGCGGGAATGGCGGCGCGCAGCGCTTCTGGCGGCGTGGGTCCGCCGACGCTGTGGACCACGCCGACCCAACCTGCGGCGCCGGGGGCCAGGCCGTCGGCCTCGTCGCCAATGCGCCATTGGAGGCCGGTGACCAGATCGTGGACGGGGCCGTTGGGGAGGCGGTCCGGCAGGTCGAGGGCTGCCGGAAGCAGGGCGTAGGGATTGTCGGGGGTGGCGCCATAGTGCGTGGGTGCCGGGAACGGGATGGTGTGCACGTAGCGGTCGGTCCCGGGGGCGAACTCGGTGAGCACAGCCCCATCCCAGCGCACGCTCTCCTCGCGGCGCGGGTCAGGGTCGATGCCCTGGCGCATGTGAAAGTTGTTGAGCGCGTAGACGGACAGGGGACCTGTGGCCCGGACGCCGGTGTTCTCGACCCGAAGCAGGTGCGCGACGCCGTTGCCGCCCCACGTGAACGAGCTGAAGATGTACTCCTCAATGCGGAGGTCGCCGAGGGTACGCACCGCGCGGACCACACCGGTGCCCGGCTGGTATTCGGCGGACTGGACAGCGACGTCCGTCAGCCACGTTCCCTCGTCGCCCACGCGCACGCCGTAGAACGCGTCGAACAAGAGGTCTGCGCTCTGCTCTTCTGGACTGTACGCCGCGTAGGGGTGGTCCCAGAGCTCCGTGAGTTTCCCGTCCTGCGCGTCATAGACGCCGACGGCGTGCCCGTTCGAGACGGTCATCTCAAAGTAGGCGCGCTCCTGGGCGACCACGGTGGTGGTGGCCAGCAAACACGCGCACAGGGCTGTCAGGCGTACAGACACGTGGCGCCCTTACGCAAACACCGTTCCAGCGTTGCCAGCGGGATCGACGCGGTCCGGTCGTTGCGGGCGTCAACGGATCGGGGCGCCGCGCTGTTGCGGATCGCAACGGGCAGCAACGGCTGCATCAGCGGAGGCCCGGTTTGGTGGGCGCCGGGCCCAATCGCGTGAGCTGGTCCAGGAAGCTCGCGTCGCCGAGTGTGCGCGCCATGCGATGGCAGCGGGTCAAGACTGCATCGCGCGCCGGCCCTGGCCCCACGATGTGCGCCTCGAGCATGGCTGCCATCAGGCGGAAGCGGATGTAGCCCCCATCGCCGGCGTGGCGGCCGGCGGCGCGCGCGGCGACCAGGCCCTCCGCCGGGTGACCAAGCCGCCAGAGGCAGAAGGCGCGTCCGTGGTCGCGTCGGAACCGGACAAAGGCGTGGGCGGAGTCCTCGGGGATGGCGTCGTAGAGGGCCAGGCCTCCCTCCAGGCGCGCGGGGTCTTCTCGCCAGCCTCGGTTCTTCAGGTAGGCGCGCTGGTCCAGACACCGCGCCTGGTAGCAGGCGCGGTCAGGCTCCGACGGGAGCGTTGCCAGGGCGTCTGAGGCCTCGGATAGGATTTCATGGGTCTCGTCGCTGTCGACGTCCGAGGCCAGCCGGGCGCGCAGGAGCAAGAGCTCGACCGCCGCCGCAGGGCGCCGCGCCGAGAGAGTCTCCCCGGCGAGCTCTGCCTCGCGTCGCGTGCGGTCCAGGTCCAGCCGCCGCAGGGCCACCATCGCCAGCCCCAGGTGCACCCAGACGGCGTCGAGCGACTCGGCGATGGGAGGCCGGTCCCACAGGCGCAGCTGGTCCGCGCGCAGGGTCACAGGCAGGTCCGAGCTGCGGCTGTGGTACTGGCCCATCTCCCTGGCCCACGCCGACACAGACCCCGGCAACCCGTAGCAGCGCAAGAGCAGCCGGCCGTATTTGTTGCCCTCGTGGTGGGCGCGCGTCCGGAGACGGCGCAGGCCGCGCTCCACGGTCATGGGGTCGTCGGAGAGGCGCGCGCTGGCCGGCGCCGTGTCCTGGAGATGCCGCGCGAGCTCGGACAGGCCGGCCGCCTCCAGCGCGAGGTGGTCCACCAGCTGCGCCCACGCGAACGCCAACGGGGGCGAGCCAAAGCGATGTCCGGATTCGTGTCCTACCGACATGGCCCGAGGGTGACTTTCTTAGCGGACATGACACAACCCCAAAGGAGACAAGTCATGACCTTCTCAATGGTAACCTGGAACATTCTCGCCGACGCCTACGTCAAACCCGACCGCTACCCTCTGTCGCCGCCGTCGGCGCTGGAACCCGCGGGCCGCCGCCGCCTGCTGCTCAAGACCATCGCGGAACTCGACGCCGACGTCTACTGCCTGCAGGAGGTGGAGCGGGACGCGTTTGACGCCATCGCGCGGGCCCTGGGCACCGGCTACGACGCCGCGTTCGTCGCGGCTTGCAATTGCCTCCAGCGTGGGAACGGTGTCGTGACCCGCTGGCAATGGCTCCCCCTCGACCGGTTTGATACCGCGAACCACCAGCGGGTCCAGCAATGCGCGCGCGTGGCGACCCTGTGGTGCGGGGCGCCGTCCGCGGATGGGCGGAAGGTTGGCGCCGCGCAACAGCTCCAGGTCCTCGATCACTCCCTTGGCTGCCACGACGAGGATGTGCTCAAGGATTCCGCTGGTCGCGTCCAGCGTGAACCACTCTTCGCCCGGCGGCAGGCTGTAGCGCTCGGCCGCCTGCGTGCGATTGGCGACCCCCTGCGCGGGGAAGAGAGTTTGGAACTGGCCGGCTGTGTTGCTCAGGAAGACATAGACGACGGCGTCCGGCTCCGCCCGAAACGCGACCTTGAACCGGTCGCCCTCCGTCAGGCTGGCCCCGTCGCAATCCGGGACATTGTCGTACCCCGTGTCTGTCTTGCGCTGACAGACCAGAGACGCGCTCAGCTGCACGGGCCCGTGGTTGCCGGAGCCTTCCTGGAGAAACACCGAGCCTTTGGACCAGCTTGCGCCGCGTGAGTCCGCGCCCCCGAGTCGGCGCGCCCGCTCTTCGCACCACAGACCTGCCTCCATGCCGGCCAGATGGGTGTCCACGCGGTATGCAAGCGCGCGAGGATCGGCCTCGCTGGTCAGCACAGCGGAGAAGGCACCGGCGAGCTCGTCAGTGCGGCGCAGGCAGTCGTGTTGCGCGGTGTTTGCATCGGCGTCCGCGCAAACCGCGGTGGTCGCCGCCCGGTAGTTGTCCGCGTAGGCCGTGAGGTCCGCGACCAGAATCGCAAGATCCGGGTTGTCCTTGCCGAGAGTCTTCAGCGTGGTCAGGTCGGCCTTGAGCCGTGAGATGGTAGCATCGCGTGACTGAAGACATTCCGACGGCGGGTCGGAGGCGGGGGCGTGCGCGCAGGCCGCCAGGGCCAGCAGCGCGCAAATCAGGGCGGCACGTCGCATCGGGACAACCTCTCGGGTTTGCGTAGACACTGACATTGCCAGGGCAGCTGTGGCAATGCTCAGCGCAGACCGGTCATGTAGGGGAGACCGGAGTCCGTCGTTGTGACACGCGAACGATGGAAAGACAGCGCCGGGACTGGGCTGCGGCGGACGGCGTCGTCACTGGAAGGGGAAGTTCTGTCTCGCCATCCCGGACGCTTCCGCGTGCGACGAGCACGGCCTGGGATGTCAGGGGAGCGCGGTCTGGACGAGTCGGAGGCCGAGGTTGCCGTTGCTGCCGGCGGCTTCGTGGTCGGAGCGGCTCGCGACGCGGCAGCTGTCCTTGTGGACGTACCAGCTTCCGCCCCGGATGGCGCGGGTGTTGCCGGTTTCAGGGCCCGTCGGGTCTGTGGTTCGCGCGCGGGGATAGGTCCCGTAGTTGTCCCACGTCCACTCCCAGACGTTGCCGATCACGTCGTAGAGCCCGCGGTTGTTGGGGCGCCGTCCGGCCACGGGTTGGGGACCGCAGGTGGTGATCTGGTCGTTGCTCTTCCAGTCCCAGGTTGTGCAGTCGATCCCGTGGCCGTCAGCGCTGCTGTTGTTGACGTACCAGGCGATCTCCCCCAGCTCCGCCTCGGAGTCGTCGCGGGCGTAGGTGGCGAGCTGGGCCACCGGGCCCGTGCCGCGCGCGGCGTACTCCCACTCGGCCTCGGTGGGAAGTCGGAACCCGGCGCACGCGGGGCCCTCCGGCCAGGTTACGGCGCGTTCAGCCAGGGCGTCGGCCCAATTGTAGTCGTCGCCGTCGGGGTTCTTGTAGCAGCGGGGCACGTCGCCGCGCTGCGCGGAATACAGGTTGGCGAAGGCCACGGCCTGGTACCAGGTCATGCTCTCGGCGGGACAGTCCAGGCCGCAGCGGAAGAAGCGGAAGCTCGGTTTGTAGTCCGGGACGACGGGTTGCACGGTCGCAGTCCAAAGGGCCTGGGTGACCTCGGTCTCCTGCACGAAGAGGTCGCGCGACAGGGTGACCCAGTGGCGCTCCTCGTCGCTGTTCCAGGGTTGGCGCTCGACCTCGCGCGAGGGGGACCCCATCACGAATGTGCCCGCGCGCACGTAGGCGAATCCCTCCGGGGCCACGCGGTGGGCTGCGGTCCGCAGGGCTGGACGCACGGTCAACCCCGCCTCGTCGAACTCCGCGTCGGGGTCGTCGAGGTCCGACGCGCCCAGTCCCACGAGCACAGTGAGTGCCAGCAGGGTCACGATGAGTGACCAGCGCCGGGCGATGGCGAAGGCAGAGTGGGCGCGCGTGTTTTTGGGGTCGCCAGGGGCGGGCATGGTCCTCCGCTGTGTCCGCTAGCGAGTATCGGTCGCTTCGACCTCCAGCTGAAATGCCGCGGCCCGAACGCTTGGGACGTCAGCGTCGGAGAAGGAACCATCGTGTGGTTCCACGTGCGGACTGGCATCCGCTGGGCTGGGTGCGAGGGGTGACTTCGGGGATGATGCGGCCGCAGTCGTCGTGGTCGTCGACGCCGTCGCAGTCGTCGTCGATCTCGTTGCACACCTCGGCGGCGCCAGGGTTTCGCCGCGCGTCGTCGTCGTCGCAATCGGCCGGTCCGGTCTGCTCGTCGTCGTCCAGGCAATTGCCGTTGGCGTCCAGATCCACACCTGCCGGGCAGTAGCCGTCGCCGTCGGCGTCCATCAGATCTGCCGGGCAATCACTGTCGTCTGCGTCTGTGGCCCCGTCGCAGTCTTCGTCCCGGCCGCCGGTACACACCTCCGCGGCGCCGGGGTTTGCGCGGTGGTCTGCGTCGTCGCAGTCGCCGGGCTCCACGGACTCATCGGGCCCAAAACAGGTGCCGTCCTGGTCGATGTCGATGCCGCCGGGACAGTAGCCGTCGCGATCGCGGTCAAACTGGGACGCCGGGCAGTCGTCGTCCTGCTCGTCGCTGCGACCGTCACAGTCGTTGTCCCGATCGTCGTCGCAGACTTCGGGGGCGGCGGGGGAGACGTCCGCGTCGCGGTCGTCGCAGTCGGAGGGGCCCTCCAGCTCGGGGCCGTGGCATTGCCCGTCCTCGTCCAGGTCGGCCCCTTCTGGGCAGAATCCGTCCCCGTCGCCGTCCACATGGCCGTCGCAGGCGTCGTCCTCCGTGTCGATCAGGTCGTCGCAGTCGTTGTCGACACCGTCGTCGCAGACCTCGACGGCGGCTGGGTTGCGGCTGCGGTCGCCGTCGTCGCAGTCGGAGGCCTCCGCGGCCTCGTCGGCCTCAAAGCACTCCCCGTCCCGGTCGAGGTCGCGGCCCATCGGGCAGAACCCGTCGCCGTCGCCGTCCACGCGCGAGGAGCAGTCGCCGTCAAAGCGGTCGACCGCACCGTCACAGTCGTTGTCGACGGCGTCGCCGCAGATCTCGGCGGCCCCGGGGTTGCGGGCGGGCGTCGACTCGTCGCAGTCACGGGCGGCGGTGCGTTCCTCGAGGTCGAAGCAATCGCCGTCTCGATCCAGGTCCTGCCCGCGGGCGCAGTACCC
>CALBXO010000261.1 GCA_937890335.1 uncultured Pseudomonadota bacterium
GAGTGGAACGGATCCTTTGTCTACGACAGCGTCACAAACACGGTGGCCTTCAGCGCGTCCTGGCTGCCCGAGGAGGGCCCCTACCCCGCCCTCTACGACGACGGGCCAGTCAGCAAGGGCGGACACGAGCCCGAGGGCGAGACCTGTGGCGACTCGATCTTCTCGACGGAGGTCTGGTTTGCCGCTGAAGAGGACACCGCCTTTGAGTTTGGGCTCATCAACGAGTTCGACAATTGGATCTGGACCGGCCCCAACGGGCAATTCACCGTGCCCGCGGGCAGCACCGACGACTTCGACGCCCAAGGCCTGGCGTTCCCTGCGTTTGGAGATGTGGACCTGAAGGTCACGCTGGACACCGGCGCCCTCCACGCGGACTACGCCACGTTCGACCCCACGGCCGAGCGCCTCTATGTAAAAGGCTCGATGATCTCATGGAAGCCCGTCCAGCTCCTGGACAACGGTGAGAAGGGAGACGAGGCCGCCGGAGACGGCGTCTTCACCTTCCAGCTCAGCAACTTCCTCGGCGCACACGACGGCCTGCTCGCGCAGGGACAGGAGGCACAGTTCGTCTTTGTCTTCTTTGACGCGCAGGGGCTCGAGTACAAAAAGGACGGGGACGCGGTCACCGACGGCGTCGCCGCCTTCAGCACCTACGACCCGAACCAAGCTGGAACCTTCCTGCCCGAGGAGCTGATTCTGACCCCCGAGTCGCGTGGCAACGCTCTCAACACGGCCGTGATCGTCGGCGAGGGCGACATCGAGCCGCCGGCCTGCGACCCGCCCTGCGCGGACAACCAGGAGTGCGTCAACGGGCAATGTGTGGAGGTCGCGGAGTGCGACCCCGCCTGCGCGGCGAACGAAAACTGCCAGGACGGCGTCTGCGTGCCGGTGGACGCCGGGGCCGCGCCCGAGATTCTCTTCGTCGAGCCCAGCCGCGGCCCAACCACCGGCGGAAACCCGGTGGAGATCACCGGCCTCAACTTCCGCGACGGACTGTCCGTCAGATTCGGGGCCAGCGCCGCCACCGACATCGAGGTCCAGGGTGGACGCACCATCCGGTGCACTGCGCCCGCAGGATCGGAGGGCGCTGTCGCGGTGACCGTCAGTAACAGCGACGGCAGCGTGGGCGCCTACGACCGCGGCTACACCTACGTGAACGCCGACAGCGGCCCGAGAATTGACGCCGTGGACCCGAGCGTCGGCACCGAGCGCGGAGGTACGAGGGTGACCATCTCCGGGGCGAACTTCACGCAGGGCGCCACGGTCCGCTTTGGGAGCAACCTCGGTGTCGAGGTCAGCGTCAGCGAGGACGGTCGGCAGGTGCAGGTCAGCACGCCCGCCGGTCGCAACGGCGCTGTCCCCGTCACGGTCACCAACCCCGACCAGCAGGGTGTCACCCGGCAGGGAGGTTTCACCTACCAGGTGGAGGGCGTGGACTGGGCGACCATCCAATTCCCCATGAGCGCGCGCGTCGCCGCGGGCCAGGACAGCGAGGCCATCTACGCGCAGGCGTACGAGTCTGGCGTCACCGACAACGGAGACGGGCAGGCGAGCCTGCTCGCGCAGGTGGGCTGGGGTCCGGACGGTTCCAATCCGGCCGAGGACGATACCGGCTGGACCTGGTCCGACGCCGACTACAACACGATCGTTGGAAACAACGAGGAGTACAGCGCCGCCGTGAACATCCTGGACGCTGGCCAATACGACCTCGCCTTCCGTTTCAGCCTGGACGGCGAAGCGTGGCTCGTTGCGGATCTGGACGGCACCGGCAACGGCTACGACCCGGACCAATCGTTCTCGCTCATCGTGTTTGAGGTCGACGCCGAGACCCCGCGCGTTGATTCCGTCGAGCCCAACCGCGGCCTGACCACCGGCGGCTACACCGCGACGATTCGCGGCAGCAACTTCCGCCGCGACGCCTATGTGCTCGTGGACGGCCGCGAGGTGCAGCCCGAGGCGGTCACGGGCAACGCAATCACAGTGGCCATCCCCGCCGGCAGCCCCGGCTTCGTCGACGTCTCCGTGGTCCAGGGCGAGAGCCAACCGAGCACGCTGCCCGGCGGCTTCGCCTACCTCGCAGCGGCCGCGATCAACACCGAGCCGTCGGCCTGGGGCGACAACCGTCTGGACAGCGTGGAGGTCGCCTACGACGACTCCAACCTCTACATCTGGCTGCGCGGTGCCGCGGAGCAGACCAACGGGATCGCAATCTACCTGGACACGGACTACGGGGACGGCACTGGAATCACCAACCTTAGTGGCGAGGGCGACGGCGCCCTGACGGACTCCGACGGCTCGGTAGACCGCCTGATCAACGGCGACCTGAACAACACCGCGGACGGATTTGGCGTGGAGTGGGCCTTCGGCATGCGCGGTCCAGGTGGCGATCCCGGCCTGCGCTTCAGCAACGCGGGATTCAACGACTTCATCGGCTGGCGCCAGGTCTTCGATGCCAACAACCCCGACCGCCCCGCTGATTTTGGCTGGGTGGACACCTCGGAGGCGCCAACGACGGACGCCGGCGACGGCTCCGCGCTCCTCCGCATCTCCTGGAATACTCTCTACGGTGGCCCCCGGCCCAACGCGAGCCTGGCACTCGTCGTGCGGCTCACCAACGCCGACGCCGACGTGTACACCAACGCCCAGACCCTCCCGATGGACGACCCGGCCGACCCGACCAGCATCAGCAATGTGCTGGTGATCGAATAGGACATCTCATGCGCGCAGTACTCTTCAGCACTCTCCTCCTGCTCGGCGGGTGTTCCGACCCGGCCGACAACGGCGGCACGTCCGATGGATGTCCTGAGGGCTTCTCCCTCGTGGATGGCGTCTGCCGGCCGACTGGCACCAACAACGGGGCCAACAACGGCGCCAACAACGGAGCCAACAACGGCGCCAACAACGGCGCCAACAATGGCGCCAACAACGGCGCCAACAACGGCAACAACGGCGCCAACAACGGAGGCAACAACGGTGGCCCCTGCGTGACCGACGACGACTGTGACGAGGGACAGCGATGCGAGGATGGCGCGTGCTTCACGCCGGATCTCGAGGGGCCCAAGCTCATCAACGCGTTCAGCTCCGAGGGAGGGGTCACGCTGCGTTTTGACGAGACCCTGTCGCCCAACGGTGCCGAAGACCTGGCGAACTTCTCCATCCAAGGCAGCGACAACTCGACACTCGCCGTGCTCGACGCCCGCCTCGACACCCGGTTCGTGCACCTCAGCCTCGACCCGAACGCGCAGATCAACCCACAGCTGACCTACGAGGTGCTGGTCTCCAACGTCGAGGACCTCGCCGGAAACCCCATCGACCGGGGCAGCAACCGCAAGGAGATCAAGCGCGCGCTCTACCTCAACATCATCTGGCACCAGCACCAGCCCCTGTACCACGATCCCGTCAAGGACGAGCTCATTGGCCCCTGGGTGCGCAAGCACTCCACCAAGGACTACTACGACATGACGGCGCTCGTCTCCGAGCAGGCCGACATCCACTTCAACGTGAATCTCACCAGCGTCCTGCTCCAGCAATTGCTGCTCTACGTGAACCGAATGAAGCCGTTCGTGGACCTGGACGCGGGCACGCTCGACGAGGCTGCCTTCGCAGCTGCTTGGGGTGGCAAGACAGACGCCCACCTGGACTTCCTCCTGGCTGACAGCCCGTCACCCCCCTTCGACGAGGACACGATCGAGCTGGTCCACCGTGGAGCCTGGACGCTCGTGTCCACCTCGGACGCCCTGATGAGCCGCTTCCCGGAGTACGAGGCGCTGCGGGACCAGGCGCGCGACAGCTACACGCAGCTCGATGTGGCCAAGCTGAAGGTCTGGTTCGAGATCGCCTGGTTCGACCCCGACTTCCTCGAGACCGGCGGCGTGGAGCTGGTCACGGGCCAGACGGTGGACCTGTCCGATGTCCTCGTGAAGTCCGGCGGGAAATTCACCATGCGCGAGGAGTACACCACCGGCACCGACGAGCAGGTCCTCGAGAAACTCGAGACCCTCGCCAACCGGCTCGCCGTGGAGAACTACCGGATCATGGAGGCCGTGATTCCGCTCCACCAGCAGCTCCTCTACGACCCGGACACCAAGATCGGCAAGATCGAGGTCATGACCACGCCGTTCTACCACCCGATTCTGCCCCTCATCTACAACACGGACCTCGCCCAGCCGGGCCTGCCGGCGGACCCGCTGCCGAACCCCGCGTTCGCATTTCCCGATGACGCCTACGCCCAGGTCGCCCGCGCGGTGCAGTTCTACACGGAGACCTTCGGGGTCGCGCCGCGCGGCATGTGGCCCGGCGAGGGCAGCGTAGCCGAGGAGGTCGTGGAGACCTTTGCGGCCAACGACATCGAGTGGATCGCCACAGACGCCCGCGTACTCGAGCGCTCCAACCCGCCGCGACAACCCCTGTTCTACCCGTATAAGGTGGACGCCGACACGAGCGAGGGAACCGGCGGCGACATCGACGACGAGGTGCTCATCGTGTTCCGCGACGGGCCCATCTCCGACAAGATCGGCTTCGCCTACCAGACCGTCGACCCGGAGGTCGCGTCGGACGACTTCATCAACAACATCGTCCAGGTGGCCCCCGGGTTCGGACAACCCGACCGCATGCTGACCGTCATCCTGGACGGCGAAAACGCGTGGGAGTCGTACACGAAGTCGCACGATGGCAAGGCGACGCTGCGCGCCATGTACCGCAAGCTGCAGCAGGCGTACGACGTGGGCGAGATCATCACCGTCACCACCAGCGAGTACATCCACGGCAACCTGGACCGCGGCGTCCCGCCCCACCCCATCACGGACCAGCGTGAGCTGGAACCGCTGTGGCCGGGAAGCTGGATCGACGGCACCTTCGCCACCTGGATCGGCGAGACCGAGGAGAACATCGGCTGGGGCTACCTGCTGCGAACCCGCAGCGATCTGGC
>CALBXO010000262.1 GCA_937890335.1 uncultured Pseudomonadota bacterium
CGTTCCCGGAGCTGCACGACGCCATGGAGGGGGCGCGACGGCAGGGGCGCGCCATCGTGCAGACCACCGATCATGACATGTGGGTCGCCCTCAGGGATGTCCCGGGCGCTCTGGGCTATCTGGACACCGGGATTGTCGCGCTGGATGGCCTCCCGCTGCGCGCCCTTCGGGTGGATGGCAGGACGCCGGAAGATGTGCGGTGGCCGCTGCGCAAGACGCTGTTCCTCCTCACGGCCCGTGGTAAGCCGCAGGACTTTGTGACCTTCGCCGGCCGCGCCGACGTCCGCGCGCGTCTGGCTGCGTGGGGCTACGAGGCGCCGTGAGGGAGCTGTACGCAGGTTTCCCGCGCGCGTTGTTGCCGGTGGCCATCGTCGTCGGTGTGGTCGTCGCCGTGGTGCCTCCCGCCACGTTCGGCCTCATGACCTGGTCTCGTCTCGACACCGTGGCCCACGTGCTCGCCGAGGATTCAGCGGCGCAATTGTCCGAGGCCGCCACCCGGCAGCCGGGATTGTGGCGGTATGCGGCCGCCAAGCATGTGACCGCGCGACGCGACCGCAGGGCGCAGTCCATCCGCGTCGTGCGGTGCGACGGGGCCGTGATCTGGCAGGATGGTTCAGCCTCGGGCCCGGTGGGTTGGGCCCCGGTGACTGTGGGTAACCGGGTTGTAGCCTGGGTGGCGGTGTCTGTGTATGCCGCGGAGGAGTGGGGGCGGGCTGGGGCCGTTGGTCTGGGCAGCCTGTTGCTCGGCCTTCTGCTCGGGACACTCGTCTGGAGGCTCCCGGTCCGGATCATCCGGCGACAATCGGCGGATCTTGCGCGCGCAGCCCGCGCCGAGGCGCTGTCGCGGCGTGTCGTGGACGCACAGGAGGAGGAGCGGCGCCGGGTTGGCCGCGACCTTCACGACGGTCTGGGCCAGTTGTTGACCGCGCTGCGGTTTGAGCTCGGGCGGGGCCAGGGGGCGAGCAGAGCCCAGGAGATCTGCGACGAAGGGCTCGCCGAGCTCAAGCGCGTCGTGCGCGATCTGGTGCCCGCAGACCTGGAGAACTCGACGCTCGACGACGCGCTGCGCGCTCGGTGCGAGCGCATCGAGACGGACACCGCGATCGTGGTCAGCTTCCGGCACACAGGCCCCCGCGTGACGGACCCGGTCGTGGCGACCGCGCTGCTGCGCATCTACCAGGAGTCCATGCAGAACGTCATCCGCCATGCGGGTGCGAGCGAGGTCGGTGTGGTGTTGGAGGTGGGCTCCTTTGGCGTTCGGCTGACCGTCTTTGACGACGGCGAGGGCTTCGATGAGAATCTGAACGTCGCCGGGACCGGGCTGCGTGGCATGCGCGAGCGCGCCGCGCTCCTGTCGGGTACGCTGGATGTCCAAACGGGCGCCGAAGGAACGAGGGTACTTGTCACAATCCCCCATCAGAGTGCTGCTGGCTGAAGACCACCAGGTGGTTCGCGAGGGGCTGCGCGCCCTGCTTTCCGACAGGGAAGGGATCGAGGTGCTCGGCGAGGTCTGCGATGGCGCCGCCGCCGTGACGTTTGCGCTCGACCGCGGCCCCGACGTCGTCGTCATGGACATTGGCATGCCGGAACTCAACGGCATCGAGGCGGCGCGCAGGCTCCACCGGAAGCGACCCGACATCCGCGTGGTCATTCTCTCCATGCGCGATGACGCCGTCACCGTGGACAAGGCGCTGCGTGCGGGCGCGCGCGCGTATGTGCTCAAGGGAGTCGGGGTTGAGTCGCTCGTCGACGCGATTGAAGCGGTTCATCGCGGCGAGGTCTACCTCAGTGCCGGCGTCTCGGAGTACGTGCTGGCGGGGTACCTGGCGGCCAGCGCGGCGCCAACGGATCCCCTGACGGACCGAGAGCGTGAGGTCCTCCAGCTCATCGCGGAAGGGTTCACCAGCGCTGAGATTGCCCTCCGGCTCGGGTTGTCCACAAAGACCGTCCGCAACCACAGGTCCAACATCATGGATCGCCTTGACGTGCGCACGACGGCGGGCCTTGTCCGGTACGCGCTCAAGGCCGGATTGACCGAGCTGGAGCCTGGCCCTCCGACCTGACTGAGTCCGACGACCACGGCGGTCGCGGGCGCCTCCCAGGTGCGGACAGTCGCCGGGCGACGGCCGCAAATCCGGCCCCGGAATTGTCCCCGCCCCAGGCTTTTCGACGCCGGACCTTAATGGAAATCGACCTCGTTCCGATGTGCAAACACCCGTCGTGGTCGGCGGAGGCACTGAGGGGTCCAGGATGAGCGAAAGCTGGTGGGAAGAGACGGACGGGGGCGACACGAAAGTGGGCCCGGGTACGGTACTTCTGGAGCGTTACGAGCTTCAGAAGCCCATTGGGTTTGGCGGCACCGCGAGCGTCTGGCTTGCCACCACGGTGGACACGGGCGATGTGGTCGCGGTCAAGATTCAGAACCCGGGCAAGAACATCGGCGCCCACCGGTCCGAGCGCCTCGAGCGCGAGTACCAGCTGCTGAGTCTGGTCGACAGCCCGCACGTCATGAAGTGCCTGGATTTTGGCAACCTCGCTGACGGACGGGCGTTGCTGGTTTTTGAGTACATGCGCGGTGACTCGCTGCGCGAAGTGCTCGAGTCACACGAGACCCTCGCCCTCGGCGAGGCCCTGGATGTGTTCTCGCAGCTCCTCTACGCTCTGCGGGACTCGCACGCCTTGGGGATTGTCCACCGCGACCTGAAACCCGACAACATCATGGTGCTCGACGACGTGGTCGACGGCGTGCGGGTGAAGCTGTTCGACTTTGGTATCTCCAAGATGCTCGGCGAAGACGACGGCATGATCTGCGGTCGCAACGACCCGGAGCTGGCCGAACTCCTGATGCCGCTGACCGCGGTGGACATGACCGTCGGCACGCCCGAGTACATGGCCCCGGAGCAGATCAGCGCCACGGATCTGGGCCGCTATACCGACGTGTACGCGGCAGGAATTGTCTTCTACGAGATGCTGTTCGGCGAAGTGCCCTACACGGGCAAGTCGTTCTTTGAGATCGCCCACCGGCACCTGGCGGGCATCCTCCCGCCGCTCCCCGCAGACCTCCCCGAGGACGTGCAACAGCTCATCTGGCGAGCCCTGGCCGGCAACAAACTGGATCGCTACCAAACTGTGGACGAGATGCTGGTCGATGTGCACGCGCTGATGGCCTCCAGCGACATCGTGGACTACGACGCCATGGAGGAGAGTCTCAACCCGCGCGAGGAGATGGAGGCGCTGTTCAACGAGCCGCCGTCCCCGTTTGAGGAGTGGGCCGAGGTGGACGACGCGGACCAGGAGGAGCAGCTGCGCAGCAAGGACAGCGTCGGCGCCCAGGCTGTGGCGTCGATGGACGAGCTGGCGCCGTGGGCTGAGCCCGAGGGCGCGGCGGTGGTGACTGCGGACGAGTGGCTGCGGGACGTGAGCCTGAGCAGCCAACGTGTTGCGCTCGGGGCCCTGGACCGCGACCCGGGCCAGGAGCGTCCGGAACCGTCACTGGATCTGGGGGACGCCTTCCTCGTGCCGGGAGGACGCGTCTCGGGCACGGAGTTGCGCCAGTCGGTCCGGATGAAGCGCGACGCGGAGCCCGCGCGCGCGGAGGCATCCCGCGACACGCGCGAGATGTCCGCCACCGACCGCGAGGCCCTGGAGCGCGACAAGCGGGCCACGCCCAAGCGCCCCATGGTAATCCGCCGCACCGACGGCCGGGACACGAGCGTCTTCAGCCGCACCGGCACCTGACTCGGTCGAGGCGGCGTGGGCCAAACGCCCATCGGCTTCTGGGCACAATGCCCATGTCGGTGGCTCGACACCTCCGCTAGATTGGGTAGGTGTCCCGAACTCTGACCATCACTTGCCTGCTCCTCCTTGCTCCCAGCGTCGCCGGCGCCCAGGACGAGTATGGCGATCAACCGATCGACGTCGATGCTGTCGAGGTCGAGGATGGGTCGTACGATGTCACGACCGAGGGCCATCGCAGCGCCGATCCAGGGCGTGCAACCTCCGTCATCACCCGTGAGGACATCGACCAACGGCTGCCCCGCTCCGCGCCGGACGCGATCCGGTACGAAGCCGGCGTCTACGTGCAGCAGACCGCGCACAGCCAGGGGTCTCCCTACATCCGAGGTCGTACCGGCCAGCAGACCATACTCCTGTTTGACGACGTCCGGCTCAACAACAGCCTGTTTCGCATGGGCCCAAACCAATACTTCTTCACCATCGATTCGCGGACCATCTCGCACATTGAGGTGCTGCGCGGTAGCGCCTCCACCCGCTACGGCTCCGACGCGATCAGCGGGGTCATCCACGCGCACCCAACGCAGCCGGCAGGCTTTGGAACGCCAGGCCTGCGCCTGAACCCGAGGGTGGGGGTTCGCTACGCGAGCGCCGACGGGGAGACCGGTGGGCGGGCGCAGTTGGACGCCGGTTACGGCCCTTCCTGGGGGCTGCTCGGTGGGGTGGGGTATCGCAGCGTCGGGATGTTGGAGTCGGGCGGGGTCATCACCTCCCCCGTCGGGGGCGACGTGCCGGAGGTGCCACGGTTTGGCGCCGACGGGCGAACGCAGCTCGGCACCGGTTTTGACGAGCTGAGCGCCGATACGCGGCTCGTGTACCGATTTGGCGAGTCGGGGAGGGCCACGCTGGCGTACTACGACTACCGCCAGTCCGACGCGCCGAGAACCGACCAATGTCCGCCGCCGGAGGCGCCGTTCGACGAGTGTCTGCGGTACGACGAGCAGTTCCGCACGCTGGTGTACGGCAGCGTCGAAGGCACGCCGTGGTCGGGGCTTCGCGACGCGAAGCTGACCCTGAGTTTTCAGAGGCAACACGAGCGGCGCACCCGCGAGCGTCCAGGTTCCTTCACGGTCAACGGCGGGCGCGACGACGTGGACACATTGGGCATTGCGGCGCGCGCGCGCACGCCGGCGTGGGATCTGGGCCCGGGCAGCACGCTGTCGCTGCGCTACGGCGCCGACGCGTACCAGGACCGCGTCACCTCGGTCGCGTGGCTGATCTTCACCGACTTTGATCCCGACGTGGTCCGGGCGCGCAGCCGCGGGCAATACATCGATGGATCGGACTACGTCTGGGGCGGGGTCTGGGGCGAGGCGGAGGCGATTTTGGCCGACTCCGTGGTGTTGCGCGCCGGTGGGCGTGCCTCACACATTGCCGCGAGCGCGCCGGCGGACGCGGACTCGGGGACGTTGGCGGTGGACCAGAACTGGCAGTCCGTCGTCGGCAATGTGGGCGCAGAGTGGTGGGTGACCGATCGGGTCACGGCGCTGGTCAGCGCCGACCAGGGATTTCGGGCGCCCAACCTGGACGATCTCACCTCCCGGCAGCAAACCGGACCCGGCTTCCAGTTTGAGAACGGAGCGCTGGAGCCGGAACGGGCGCTGACTCTGGAGGCGGGCCTCAAACTCGAGACCCCTGTCCTGGAACTTGCTGGCTGGGTGTTCACCAGCAGCCTTGAGGACGCCATCACGCGCAGTCCGCGATTTGACGGCCAGTGTCCGCCCAATACGCCGCAGTGCGACAACTCGCGGTCGCGGTTCCAGCTTGTGAACGTGGCCGGCGCGTCCGTCATTCGCGGGGCTGAGATCACGGCCCGCGCGCACCTCCCCTACCGTCTCACGGCGCGCGCGACCATCGCCTACGCGTGGGGCGAGGGACCCAACCCCGGCGATGCGCCCACGGACGGGAGCGCGTTTGATGCGCGTGTTCCGCTGTCGCGGGTCCCGCCGCTCAACGGGACGGCGGAGCTGCGATGGCGCCGCGCCAGCGGGTTCTACATGGGTGGTGCGCTCCGCTGGGCGACCACCCAGGATCGCCTGGCGCTCGCCGACATCGCCGACCCGCGCGTGCCGCGCGGAGGGACGCCTGGTTTTGCTGTGTTCGATCTTCGTGCAGGTGTTCGGATGGACCCGAACCTGCTCGTTTCCCTTGTGTTCGAGAACCTCACCGACGCCGCGTACCGCTACCATGGCAGCAGCGTGAACGGGCCAGGCCGAGGTTTTCTCATCAACCTGGAGGCAGGACTTTGAAGCGAATTACAATCGGTCTCGTGTGCCTTGCCTTGGTCGGCTGCGGTGAGGACGATCCCACGCCCTCGCCCGCGCTGAACAACGGCAACAACGGCGTCAACAACGTCAACAACGGCAACAACGGCAACAACAACGGCAACAACGGGGTCAACAACGGCAACAACGGCAACAACGGCAACAACAACGGCAACAACGGCAACAACGGCGTCAACAACGGCAACAACGGTGCGGTCTGTGAGCCGTTGGCCTCGGATTACTCTCCCGGCGCTGATGACGCCTGGCCGACGTGCATCTCCGACGACGGCGAGTACCACCGCTTTGAGCAGGCGATCTCGTCGGCGGGCCGCGTGGCCGGATTTGAGTCCATCGCCGACATCCTGTGGCGCAACGGAGTGCCATCGGCCAATGACTTCCTCGACGCGCGCGAGGTCTACGCGGCGGACGAGGGGCTGGACTCGCGCGTGGCGCGCCGGGAAGACGAGCACTACCCGCCCGTCAGCGACGGAGAGGGCGGGACCTTGCGGTGTCGGGATGAGGGCGTGCCGGAGATGGACCCGGATCGATGCGTGGGTCCGGCCAGAATCCGGACTGTGCTCAACGGCGCGTTCCTGGACGGCGGGATGGGCAACAATCCTTCCGACAACGCCGCGAGGATCGAGGCGGCCCTGCTCTGGTTCTTCTACGTCTCCGCGCACAAGGAGGCGACCACCTGCACCACCGCGGCCAAGGACTGCGACTCGTCCTACGCGTACTACACAGGCGATTTTCCGCGGGACGCCGGGATCGGCCTGGCCGGCGTTGTGCGGGAGCTTGACCCCGAGGCACACGATCGAATCTGGGACGGGATCCTGGCCGTACGGTGCTGGCGGGATCTGGACGGGGGCGAGGAGGCCTCCGACCTGGAGACCCGCGACCGCGCCCTGGCACAGCTGGACACGGCGCTGCTCTACGGGTTCTCGACCATCGTCCGGACGCGTCTGCTGCGTTTTGGTACCGGGGGTGGCGGTTGGGCGTTTTTGCAGGTCGCGGGGCCCGTGCTCCAGCGCGCAGCCGAGGAGGCAGACCCCGATGCGGCCGCGGTACTGGCCGCAGCCTGGTCCAGTGAAGATGGGACCGACGTTGATGTTCGCAGCGTCACGGACGCGCTCGACACCGTCTTTCCCTGCCCCTGAACAGAGCTTCCACGGGGCGCAAAAGTTGGTTCTGGGTGCGATCCACGGCGGCGCGACGGGCGGCACGCAGTGGCGCCGCCCGTGGGCCGGCGGTGGAGGGACGGCGTCAGCGTCGGTCGGCGTAGTGATGCTGCACACGGCCGTGTACCGGCTGGTGCGCGAAAGGGTCCAGCAGGTACGCGCGGAACCGGGCCAGGTCCAGCCTGCGCCACGCCTCCCGCGTCGTTGGGTCGCCGGCGTATCTGTACTTCCAGACTGTGCGCATCTCGGCGGCGGACAGTGTCGCCGCCCACTCCCGGTAGCGCGCCTCGTTGAGGCCGTGGAGGTCGAGCTCGTAGCTCAGGTGCGCCGCGTCCGCGTCCACGTAGATCTGCCGGTAGCCAAGCCCCTGCGGTGTGACGCGCACCAGTCGGTAGCTCGCCTTCCTGTCGAATTTCTCGCTGATCGGGGGCGCGTTCAGGATGAGTGTCCGGCCCGAAACGTAGAGCTCGTCGCGGTGAAAGTGCCCCGTCAGTTCGGCCTCCACGCCGTATCGGTCCAGCAGCATCCGGTAGTCTGACATCAAGGTGGAGTCCCACATGCGCTTGATCTCACTCGTGGTGAAGTACGGCACCGCGGGGATGTGATGGAAGACCAGGATGCGGCGGTTCTCAGCGCGGGCGGCGCTCAGCAAGCGCTCGAGCCGGGCGTATTCCGCGCGAGCCAGCGCGGCCGCCGGCGCGCCCCGCCGTGCGTTGAAGACCTGGCTGTCCACGCCAATGAGGGTCAGCGGGCCCACGTCGCGGCGGTAGGGCGTCTGGAACTCGGGAAACTTCTTGCGCCAGTTCGCGACACGGCGCGCCGTGGGTTTGAAGCTCACGTCGTGGTTGCCAGGGACCACCAGGACCGGCATGTGGAGCGAGGCGGTCAGCTGCTTGAACCGCCGCACCTCCCACCCGCGAAAGGTGTCGGTGAGGTCGCCGGTGATGAGCACGAAACTCGGCGCCGGCTCCAGGGCGTTGATGGCGTCGATCGCGCGGGCGAAAGCCTGGGCGTCGGCAGCGCGTCCGACGTGTGTGTCCGAGAGATGGATGAACGTCAGCTCCGTCCGGCGACCGTCGTTCCACGCGGCGGTCGGACGGGTCACCGGGCGGTACTGCAAGGTGCCGCGCGTGACCTGCTCCGGTGCGGTCGGCAGGGCCTGAGCGACGTTGGTGCCGACGAGCACCACGAGGACGAGAAGGACTGAGAGTGTACGCATGGATCGCCTCCGGAGCCCACTGTAGGCCGAGGTCGCATCCACACAAGTTTCCACCGTGGCGCACCTACATTCCCGGTGGTCTGCGCGGCCCCAAGGCTCCTAACCGTAGAAGAGTTCTTCGAGCGCTTCGAGGTCCTCGGGCGTGTTCACATTGAACACCGAGCGCGCGTAGTGAGGATCCAGGTCCATGAGCTCTGGTTCGTCGACGATGTCCGCGCCGGGAAGGGAGGAGACAAAGTCCTGAAGCCGCGTCGCAGCGAGCGCCGCGGGAAGCGCGCTGGGCCGGTAGAGGCCGTGCAACGCCTGAAACCGAGGCCCTCGCGCCGTCCGGGTCCTGGGCACGATCGCCAGAACATCGGAGGGCGATTCGACTGCGCGCTGGCACAGCGCCGACAGCAGATCCAGGCGCAGTCCCGGCATGTCGCAGCCCACGGCGAGCAGCCA
>CALBXO010000263.1 GCA_937890335.1 uncultured Pseudomonadota bacterium
ATGTTGACGGCGATGTCGAACGCGGCGCCATCGAGAGTCCCCGGTACGGAGACCCGTGCGAAGTAGCGGCCGGCCGTGGTGACCTGCCCTGTGGTGAGCGTCTTCACATCGGCGTCGCTCTGATCCTGGGCCACGATCGACTCGTTGGGGCCGAAAATCACGACGTGCACGTTGGCAAAGTCCGGGTCCTGCGTCGCGGTGAAGGTGAACCTGTCGCCGATGTGCAGGTCTGTGTGGAACCAGTCGGGCCCGTCGCGCCCACAGACGGCGAGGTTGGGCTCCATGCCGGTGATCACCTCCGCGGAGGTCGCCCGCGTATGGTTGTCGTCAAACTCGTCCTCGTCGCACTCGACAGCGTCAATGTCGTAGATGACCGGCGCGTCGCTGTTGGTGGAGACGCGCACATAGGCGTTGCCACGCTCCGGCATCCGGGCCCGCATGGACCCGTCCTGGGCTGCGGTTGCGATTCGCTGGTCGGCGGCGTTGTGCAGGTGTCCAAGCAGAGCGTCCGACCCGGTGGTGAGCTGGACAAGGAGGTAGTCGGCGCCACCTTCCTGCTCAAAGTAGTCCGGCTCGCCCGCGCACACGCTCAGGTTGTCCCAACCCTGGAGCGTCGCGGCGCGTCCAATGGAAGAGATGTCTCCGAGGTCATCGTCGCAACTGGGCGGAATCACATCGTCGGGGATGCCGCACAGGCCGCTGTCGATGGCCTCCTGGGTGAATGTGGGCCGCTCGCCGGCCGGTCGCCCGCTGCCGACGGCGCCGACGGGGAAGACCTCGCCTGTGGGGTGGTGGATGAGCAGCGCCTCCACAAACTGTCCTTGCGCCATGTCCTGATCGTAGGCGCTGTACGCGAGCTGTCCGCCCAGGAAGATGTTGAAGCCGAGGGTGATGTCGCCAAATTGCTGGCGGAAGTAATGGGCACCCACCGCGTACCACTGACAATCCTCGGGGTTGTCCATGGTGATGATCTCGGGGCCCCGACCGTTCCGGTCGTCGCCGAGGTGCTCCGGGTTCTCCGGGTCCCACTCAGGGGTACGGGTGCTGTAGTAGCAGGCGAATGGGTTGCGCACCCACAGACCTGCCTCGGCCTTGAGCATGTGGAGGTCCACGTCCGCGCCGGTCGTGTCGTTCTGGTCCGCGTCGCCCGGGTCCTGCCAGGTGAGGTGGACCACCATGTAGTCGTCGCTGACCGTGAAGACCTCGACGGAGTCGGAAGCACACGCCTCCAGCCCGTCCTCATCGATCGCCGTGGCGCGGAACTCGTAGCGTTGGTTCGCGACCAGGCCCGCAACGTTCGCGGTCCGGACGTCTTCGGCGACCGCAATCGAAGCGCCATCCGGGCCGGCGGTCTGGACCCACTCAACCCGGTCCACGGCTGTGTCGTCGTTGGAGCGACGCCCGTCCAGGAACACACCGGCGCTCGCCAGTGTGACGATGTCATTCTCCCGCGTGCCGACGCCGGCGTCTGCACTGCTGGCCTCCGCGACGGTGGTCGGGCAGATGTTCACGCGGACGCACTGTCCGCCGTCGCAGACCTGGCCGTTGTCGGCGCAGTCCTGGTCGGTCGGTTCGAATGCGGTGCCGCTGTCATTGCATGATGTGACCACGGAGCCGCGGCAGCCTGGCGCGCCGGGCTCACAGACAATCGGCACGCAGGCGCCGCCGAGGCAGGCGGCCTGCTCTCCGCAGTCTCGCTGTTCTTCGTTGATTCCGTCTTCCTGGCACACGAAGAGGGTGTTGCCGTTGCACCGGGTGGCGCCCGGGTCGCAGGTGTCGCGGCAGACCCCGCCGCGGCATTGCTCGCCCTCGGCACAGACCTCTTGCAGTTCGAACGCGTCGCCTCGATCGGTACACGTGAACACGGCGTTGCCGTCGCAGACGGTGGAGCCGGGCTCGCAGACGCGTGGCACGCAGGCGGTTGCATCTGGGTCGCACAATTGCTCGTTGCCCGCGCAGTCGGTGTCGGTCTGGGCAGTACCGTTGTCGTTGCACACGAGGAGCGTCTCTCCTTCACAGCGTCGGACGCCGGCCTCGCAGACCACGTTCAGGCACGCGCCGTCCACACAGAGTGCTTCGTCTCCGCAGGCGGCGGGCTCGGACCAGCTCAGGCCCTGGCTGTCGCAGACCTGTGCGCTGTTCGCGATGCAGCGGCGGGTGTC
>CALBXO010000264.1 GCA_937890335.1 uncultured Pseudomonadota bacterium
CGGCGCCAACAACGGCGCCAACAACGGCGCCAACAACGGCGCCAACAACGGCGACAACAACGGCGACAACAACGGCGACAACAACGGCGCCAACAACGGCGACAACAACGGCGCCAACAACGGCGCCAACAACGGCAACCCTGACATTGCGCAGTGTCAGGCGGCGTGCACCCGAGTGGCCGACTGTCAGGAAATGCAGGAAGCCTGTGGGCCGGATGTCGCTGCGCAGTTCGAGACCACGTGCCGGGATACCGCGTGCCTCGACGACGAGAACCGTGAGCAGGTCCTGGCCGTCGGCGATCTGGCTTGTGAGACCGTCGTACCCCTGGCCATCGACGCATTTGGGCTTACCGACGCCTGCGGCGGTGGGGCTGAGGGCCTCCTGGCAGATGCGTACGCGGCAGCCACCACCGCCTGCGAAGACGCCTGCGGCGCGTACGCGGGCGCGCAGTGCATCGAGGACTTCACATTGGAGGAGTGCGTGGAGGAGTGCGACTACGCGGGCTTCATGCCAGAGTTCTATCCCGCCATCTCCGACGACGCCGCGGGCGTGGCGTGCGTGGAGGCCTGGATCGCCCTGGAGGGTTGCCTGGAGAACGCGAGCTGTGAGGAGGTCATGGAGTACTTCAACGTGGAAGACCCGGATTCGGACTACGCCTGCAAGGCAGAGGACGAGGGGATCGACGGCGGATGTGCGGACTTCGAGGGGGGCGAGTGAGCACCTTCAGCAACCGCCTCTCCCGAACTGTGGAGAAGCTCGACAAGCTCCCGGCACCCTGCCGCCGCGCGGCGCGCTCGCTCGCCTTCGGCCGCGCGGTTCCCTTTGTGGGCACTGCGGGATTGAGCATCGACGAGATGACAGCCGAGCGTCTCGTTGTGAGCACCCCAAACCGTCGGAGAGTCCAGAACCACATCAACGGTGTACATGCGGCTGCCATGGCGCTGCTGGCCGAGACTGCCACGGGCCTGCTCGTGGGTCTGAACGTGCCCGACGAGGCCATTCCGCTCATCAAGAGCATGCGGGTCGATTACAAAAAGCGGGCCCAGGGGAGCATGACGGCAACCGCGACGCTGACACCAGAGCAGATCGCGCGAATCCGGAGCGAACCCAAGGGCGATGTCACGGTCGCCGTGTCCGTCACTGACGACAGTGGCAACGAGCCAATTCAATGTGAGATGGTCTGGGCATGGATACCCAAGAAGCGCAGCTGAGCGCCCCCGAGCCCCGCGGCGACCAGGCACATGCCGACGACGCTGCCCCGCGACCTCTCTTCGTCGCGATCAGTCGCTTCGTGGTAGCCAACGATCTGGCTGATGACGTAGGTCACGCGTTTGTGGACCGACCGCACGAGGTCGACAGCGCCGCCGGATTTGTGCGGATGGAGGTCCTGCGCGGCGGTGAGGAAGACAAGGAATTTGTACTCCTGACCTGGTGGGAGTCACCCGCAGACTACAGGACCTGGCACCGGAGCCACGACTACAAGGCCTCCCACGCCGGCATCCCCAAGGGGCTGCGCCTGGTCAAGGGACAGACCCGAATCTCGGAATACCGACAGATCGCGACGTGACCGACGAGAATCTGGGGGCTGCGGCCTGGCTGGCCCTGCACGGTGCACAGGTCGCCCTGAACGCCACGGATGCCCACTTCGCGGATCGCCCCGACCTGGCGTTGCGGGTTTGGCGAGGCCGGCAAACGCAAATGCGCCGAAGACGCGGCCCACCACCTGGCGCACCTCTCGGCGGCGCTGCGGACGGATTCGGTACCGCTGCTGGATGACTACCTGGTGTGGATTCGGACTCTGCTGGGGAGCCTCGGAGTTCCCGAGCGGGAGTTGTTCACCCAGCTGAACCTGCTCGGAGCCCACCTGTCGCGCCAGATGCCACCCGCGTTGGCCGACCGCGCCGTCGGGATGCTCGCCCAATCCGCGGACAAGGCCCGGCGTCGGTCCGACCTCCCCGAGTCGTGGGTCACCGGGCCCGGATTGGAGGTCGCAAACGAGTTTCTGGAGTCACTCCTCTCGGGCGACAGGCGGGAGGCGGCGGCACTCGTTCAACGTGAAATGGCCGCAGGCAGATCCATCCAGAGCCTGTACCTGGACGTATTCCAGCCCAGCCAGCGCGAGATCGGACGCCGATGGCAGCTCAACCAGGTCAGCGTCGCGCAGGAGCACTTTTGCACGGCCGCGACCCAGTTGATCATGTCCGGTCTGTACGAGCGTATCTTCGCCACGCCTCGCACGGGCGCGACCGTCCTGGCCACATGCATAGGCGGCGACCTGCACGAGATTGGCCTCCGAATGGTGGCGGACTTGTTTGAGTTGGACGGCTGGGACAGTCACTTTCTGGGCGCAAACACCCCGGCGGCGGCCATCGTCGCCACAATCGGCCAGTGCTCGGCCGACCTCGTAGCAATCAGCGTTACCCTGACACGCAATCTGGACGAGACCGCGCGTCTGATCGAGGCGATCCGGGCCGAGCACGGCGACCTGCCCGTATTGGTCGGCGGATACCC
>CALBXO010000265.1 GCA_937890335.1 uncultured Pseudomonadota bacterium
CCGCGGCAACACCCCCGAAGGGATGCCTGGTCCAGCGTCCGACACCTCAATCCGCACAAACCCAAGCCCGTCCGGTGAGGGCATATGGGACACCTCGATGCGCACATTGGCCTTGGCCTTTGCGGCCTGCGCCGCGTTCAGGACCAGGTTCACAAGCGCATTTTCAAGACCCGTCGGATCGGCGAGAACGTAGCCGGGGTCCTCCTCGAGCACGAGCTCGATCACCACCCCCTTGGGACCCAGGCGCCGCAACATCGGCGCCAGCCCGCGAAGGACTTCAGAGGGATCCGTGGGCACAGGCACCAGACGCTGCCGCCGGCCAAACGCCAGCAATTGCCGGGTCAGCCGCGCCGCGCGGTCTGCGCAGCGGCCGATCTCGGTGATGTACTCGCCGGCGTGGGACTCCGGCGTCGGCGCGACTTCGCGCTGAAGAAGCTCGGTGTAGTTGAGGATGACGGTGAGCAGGTTGTTGAAGTCGTGGGCGATCCCGCCGGCCAGCGTGCCGATCGCCTCCATCCGCTGCGCCTGCCCGAGCTTGCGCTCCAGCTCCAGCCGTCGATCACCCTCCTCGCGCAGCGCCACTTCCGCCGCCTTGCGATGCTCGACCTCCTCGGCGAGCGCCGCCGCGTGAAGGGTCAGACGGCGGGTCCGGAATCCCTGGACGAGGACACCCAGCGCAACCAGCGCCACGATGACCAACAGCTGAAACCAGAGGGTCTGGTGGAAAGCCGGCTCCAGCACAAAGCGCAGCTCGGCGACGTTGCTGGAGACCACGTCGTTCTCGTTGGTGGCCCGCACCGACAGCGTATACTCTCCGGGCGAGAGCGAGCGAAGGTGCAGTGATCGCGCTGCGCTCGGCGGGCTCCAGCGACCCGGCTTGTCACGGCTGAGACGGTAGGCAAACCGAACCAGCTCAGGGCGGCGCAGACTCGGCGCCGTGAACTTCAGCTGAAGCTCGCCGTCTCCTGGCGGCATGACATTGGCGGCGCCGGGCTTGAGCTCGGCTCCGTCCAGTAGCGCGGCCTCAATCGAGACGGAGGGCGGCGTCCGGTTGGGCCGCGCGGCCGCCGGATCGACCCGCACAACGCCCGCCACGGTGGGAAACCAGAGGAGCCCAGCGGAGGACCGCAAACCCGTGGGTTGCACATACCCATTGCCCTCGCCCGTCGCCAGCGACGTAGCCCGCAGCGTCTCGATCTTGCCCGCTGAGAAATCCAGCAATTCTTCGCGTTGGACATAGGAGACACCGCGGTTGCCGTTCATCCACAGGTTGCCCTTGCCGTCGTCGAGCAGGGACGACACCGCGTCGTCATACAGGCCATCCGCGCGCGTGAAACGGGCGAACGCGCCGCGTTCCCACCGTGCCAGGCCCCCGCCATACGTCCCCACCCAGAACGTCCCGTCGTCTTCGGGAAGCAGCGCGCGTACGGTGCCTGGAGGATGGCCTTTGGCTTCTGTAAGACGCACAATGCTGTCCGTCCGGACGATTGACGTGCCACTCGGGTGGCCCACATAGACAGCGCTGCCGTGCACCTGCAGCGCCGTCACCGTGCTGTGGCCGAGCCCTTGCTCGGGCCCAATCCATCGCGACTGCGCACCGTTGATCACTCCGACCCCACCTCCAGCTGTGCCGACCCAGAGCCCGCCGGGCCCGGGCGCGATCACCTGGATCGCATACCCCAGCGTCTGCCGGGCGGCAGCGCGCAGCCCGCCCGCCTCTGAAATCAGCTGAACCAGCTCGTGTCCAGCGCCGGCCCAGACCTGGCGGTTGCCGCCCACGGCCAGGGCACTGATGCACCCCTGCGAGGAGAGGTGGTGCAACGGCCCCATTCGGCCGCCGGCGAGCCTTGCGATCCCCTTGCATCCGACGACCACAAACAGTCCATCGGCGCCGTCGGACACGACCCCCGCGACGGATGGTTCGGCCCCTGGCGGCACCACCCGTTTGAAGTCGTCGCGACGCAATCGAAACAGCCCATCCCCGTTGGCGCCGGCCCAGAGGTTGCCCTCGCGGTCCAAAAACAGGCTGCGAGCCCCCGACGGAACCTGTGGCCAGCGTACGGGCTCGACTGGCGCGGCGGCGCGCAGTGTCTCGGGCAGCTCCGCCGTGGAGCCCACCCGAAACAGCCCCGCGTCGGTCGCCATCCACAGGTCCCCCACCCCATCGACGGTCAGCGCCCAGGGATGCCCGGTCTCGCGGTCCAACTCCGACCCGAGCATGCGCCCATTGCGCCACAGCCCAATCCAGCTGTCCCGCGCAAACCAAACACCACCCTCGTCGTCCGCAACCAGGGCCGTGACCCCCTGTGAGTCCCGGTGAATCCGCTCCACGGAGGACCCCACACGAACAATCCCGCCGCCGTCGACGGCGTACCCGACCGCGCCGTCGGACCCCGCTGCGGTGACCGACTCACTCGCGTCGTCATCCAGGGCGCGCAGCTCCACCCGCCCCTCCCGGATCACCGCTAGACCCGCGGACGTCGCCGCCCACGGACCATCGGGTCCACGGCTGA
>CALBXO010000266.1 GCA_937890335.1 uncultured Pseudomonadota bacterium
CACCACATACGTTAGAAAACTGAGCGCGACGACGAGCAGAACGAGCGTGACGCCAATCGCGATCTTGACGTTGCGTGTGTCGGCGTCGCCGTCGTTGCCCATGGGTACGCCCATGGGAATCTCAAGCTGTGGGATCGCTCCCATCACCGGGCCGTCGTCCTGGCTGTCGCCGCGTCCAAAACCCGACAGATGACTGAGGTTGATGAAGCCGCTCTCGGCGTCGCCGCCGGGTGTCGCGCCCGCGTTTGGCGCGCCGGCGCCCTTCGCGGGGGCCGGTGTGCTGGCAGGCACATGGAGACCGGGGTCGTCGGACTCTCCGCGCAGGTAGCCCGCCGCCCCTGGGAGGTTGCCGATGTTGATGAATCCGCTTTCGTCGGTGCCGGCTTGCTCTGGCGCAGCCGGTGCCGGTGCGGGCGCGGCGGGGCTCGGCTTGCCACCGCGCATCGCGCCCAGCTGCCCCACGGTGAACAACACCGACTCTTCGTGGCGGGCGGCTACGGGGTCCGCGATGGTACGGGTCTTTCCGGGCTTCTGGTCGTCGCCGTCGCTCATGCGGTCGCAACACTCCTGTTGGCGTGCTATCCCCGAGTCGCGCGCAGGCGAGCCCGCTCCCGAGGTCACATGGCGCCAATATACCGCATCGACACGGGTTTGACAGTCCTCGTCCCGACACTGCGGCTTTACTGCGAGATGGTCCCTGCGGCGCGCCTTCTGGAGCCGGCGTGGCGCAATTTCCTGGCTGGATTCCGTGAGCGTGTGCGCCCGCTGGTGGTCGAGCTGGTCCTGAAGGTGCTGCTCCCCGGCGAGGAGGGCAGACTTGAGGACGACGTAGAGGCGTTGCTCTCGACACGGACATTGCTACCCGTGGACCGGTTGGTTCTGTGGGGTCAGCTGCGGAATCGGGAGGCGGTTTACCTCAACAGCGAGACGGTGGCACAGGTCGCGGAGGGGTGGCGCCGCCTGGAGAGTCGGTGTGATTTCATGGGGTGGCGCCTCGAGGGGGCGCTGCTCGACATGGAGCCGAACCTGACGCGTCTCCAGGGACTGACCAGGCTGGACGCGTCCGCCTACGCGTGGCTGGCTCGCGGGGCTCGGGAGTCGCTGCGCGCCGGCACGGACGAGCTGGACAAGCTGATTGCGTCTCTGGGTGCGCGCTGCGATGTGGTGGTCGCGCGGCCTCCGCTGTCTGTTCTGGGTAGCCTGGGGCCGGCGTTCGCTCGCCATCTGGGCCTTGTCGCGGATGTTGGCAAGGGGGCTGAGATCAGCGAGATGGCGTACACCAGCTTCCTGCTCCCCGCGCTCGGCACAGTCGTTGGACCCCAGCGTGCGTGGTCGTCGGCGGGCCGGGCGGCGGGGGTGCTGGCGCGCGCTCACACCCGCGGCGAGGGACGCCGCAGCGTAATCTGTGGAACGTGCGGCATCGGGCTGTTGGGGACCGAGCCATGTTACCCGCACGCGCGGGCAATGCGCCCACAGGTGCGCGCGGTGGCGCAGGCGCGCCCGCATGCGCTGGGCGTTTTCAACCTGCTGGGGATCGCCTCCGACGGGCGCGGTTACCGTGATGGGCTCCAGCCGGACGAGGCCCGGTGGACACCGTGGGCGGACATGCTCCGAGACGAGCTCAGCGGTCCATAGCAGTTGCACGCGGAAAAACGCGCGACGCCGCGGCACAAACGGGCCGCGGCGTCACAATGAACGGGTTTGGGCGCGCTCTACTTGGGAGCTGCGCCAGCGGGGGCCGCGCCCTTGGGGGCGGGGGCCGCGCCACCGGCCGGCTTGGGGTTCACCGCGCCCTTGGGGATCTTGAGGGTGGGCTTGGGGTTGATCTTGATTCCGCCGGGCATGCCGGGCATGCCGGGGGCGCCGCCCATGGAGGCGGGCTTGCTGGCGGGGATCTCGATCTTCTCCAGAACCTCGACCTTGCCCTCTGCGCGGAGACGGTCGAGCAGCTTGTTGCGGGCCTCGCGGAATTGCCGTGCCTCGAGCTTCTCGAGGATGTCGTCCTTGACCTCGTCAAACTTCTTCTGGCCAGCCGCCTCGCGCTCCTCGACCTTCAGGACGTGCCAACCAAACTGGGTCTTGAGGGGCTTGGAGATCTCGCCGGGCTTCATCGCGAAGCCAGCGGTCTCAAACTCCTTGACCATTTTGCCCCGGCCAAACCAGCCGAGGTCACCGCCGCGGGGACCGCTGGGGCCCTGGCTCTTGGTCTTGGCGAGCTCGGCGAAGTCCGTCCCCTTCTTTTTGGCCTCTTTGTAGATGGCGTCGATCTGCGTCTTGGCTTCCTTCTGGGCCGCCTCGTCCGCCGCTTTGTCCAACTTGATGAGGATGTGGCGGGCCTTGATGCGCTCCTTGACCTCAAAGCGCTTCTCGTTGGTCTTGTAGTACTCCTGCATCTCGGCGTCGCCGATGGTCAGGGCGCCATCCTTGTTGAGGTACTTCTTGAGAGCGAGGCGACGCTTGATGTCGTCCTTGATGTTGTCGACCGACATGCCGCTGCGCTCGAGGAACTTCTCGAAGTTCTCGGGGCCGCCCGGCGTGCGGGACTTGTAGGTGTCAAACTCCTTGTTGACCTCCTCGTCGGTGACGGTGAGGTTCGCTTTGTCGATCTCCTGCTTGACCAGCTCGTCATCGACCATGCGCTCGATGATCTTTTGCTTGAAGCGCGCCAGCTGCGCCTCGGGGATGTTGCCGCCGAACATGGCAAATCGCTTCTGCAGCTCCCCGACTTGCTCGTCGTACTGGGCGCGGGTGATCTCCACCGCGTTGACCTTGGCGACGGGGCCAGTGGACTTGGGCGCCGCGGCCTCGGCGGGCTTGGCGGTGTTGGTCGGGTCCGGCTTCTCGTTAGGCTTCTCGGCAGGCTTCGCGGCACCAGCGTCGGCTGCGACGGGCGGCGTCACCGTGGGGGGCGTCGGTTTGGGGTCATCACTGCACGCCGTGGCGAGCGCAAGAGCGGGCACCAACAGGGCGCACAGAAGGGTCTTCCTCATCACATCTTCTCCAAGTATTGGGCCCGACTGCGGGCACGCGACACAGTCGTATAGGAAACCGCACCCGTCCCTGTCAACGATGCTGACTTGACGCAGGGGTCATGGGTCACCAAGATTCGGGCGTTTTGCGCCCGGAGACGGCCTCCGGCGGTCGTCCACAAGCAACGAGGACCTATGGCACGACATTCGTGGACACCACAACACAAACTGCGTCTCGGTTTCATCCTGGCGGCGGTTTTGGCGCTCGGCGGCTGCGCGTCGGGGTCAACGCCCCACGTGGGTCCCGATGCCGTGCCAGCCAGCGCACCAGCCAGCGCGCCAGCCAGCGCGCCAGCCAGCGCGCCTGCCACCGCCTCCGGCGGCGTCTCTGGCTCCAGCCCGCACGGACACCCAGGGCCTGGATTGTCCGACCTGGACGCTGCGACACTGGAAGTGGCGAGGAAGCCACTGTCGGGCGCTGCCGCCATTCGGGCCGGCGAGCTCGAGGCGCATGTCCGCACTCTGGCGGCGGACGAGATGGAGGGTCGCGGAGTGGGGACGGCCGGGCTCGACCGCGCCGCCGACTACATCGCTGCGAAGTTGGAGGCCGCCGGTCTGCGTCCGGGGGGAACCGACGGGTTCATGCAACCGTTCGAAGTCACGGTCGGGGCCACCCTCGATGCCGCGGAGTCTCAGCAGCTCACCATTGGTCCCGAGACCCTGCCGGTGGGCAGAGTCTGGCGCCCGTTCGCCTTCAGCGCCAATGGCACCTCCACCGCAAAGCTCGCGTTCGCTGGGTACGGTATCAAGGCTCCCGATCTCGGCTATGACGACTACGCTGGGTTGGATGTCAAGGGCCGCATCGTGTTGGTTCTGCGCCATCGTCCCGGTCGCCACAAGAGCGAATCCCCCTTCGCGAGCAAGGACGCCTCGCGCTACGCCGACCTCCGCTACAAAGCCTACACGGCCAAAGCCCAGGGAGCGGCGGGGCTGATCGTGGTGAACGATCCGGCAACCTACGCCGAGGGCGGCGACGACACGGTTCATGCATTCGGCTCGGGCGCGGAGGGGCACTTGCCCGTGGTGCATCTGACCTGGTCGGGCGGCGGTGAACGGCTGCTCAAGCTCGCCGGGCTCGACCTCGTCGCCGAGCAGGCGGCCATCGATGAGAAGTCGAGCCCGAGGAGCCGCCTCCTGGATGCAAGCTGTACGCTGGGCGTCTCCATCTCGCGCGCGCGCACACGTGTGAAGAATGTGGTTGGGCTCCTGCTGCCGGAGGGAATGGACGATGTCGCCGAGGCTTCGGATGTGGTGGTCGTCGGGGCGCATTACGATCATCTGGGACATGGCGGCGACGGGAGTCTGGCGCCGGACTCCAAGGAGGTGCACAACGGCGCAGACGACAACGCCAGTGGGACGGCACTCCTGCTCGAGCTGGCGCAGGCGCTCGTCTCCCAGCGCGGCGCCCTGAAGCGACCCGTCTACTTTGTCGCGTTCACTGCCGAGGAGATTGGATTGAGGGGCGCGGAGCATTGGGTCACCCACCCTCCGGTGGCTGTGGATCGTATCGCGGCGATGATGAACTTTGACATGGTGGGGCGGCTGCGCGGCAAGAAGCTCTACGTCGGTGGGGTCGGCACGGCGCTTGAGTTCAGCGGGCTTGTGGATGCAGCGGCGCAGGGGTCTGGCCTCGACATCCAGGCCGGGCGCGACGGATTTGGTCCCAGCGATCATTCGGCGTTCTACGGCCGCTCCGTCCCTGTTTTGTTCCTGTTCACCGGAGCGCACTCCGAGTACCACACCCCAGCGGACGATCCGGATCTGCTCAATTATCCCGGCGTGGAGGAGGTGGGCGGCTTTGCATACCGCGCGCTGCTCTACCTCGCTTCCGCACCGACGCGACCGCTCTACACATTGGCCGACCGCCGCAAGACGGGAGACGTGGGTGGGTCGGGTGGACGTGGCTATGGCGCCTATCTGGGAACAGTTCCCAGCTTTGCGGAGTTCGAGGGCAAGGGGGTTTTGCTTCAGGGCGTGCGCGCCGGGTCCCCCGCGGATGCCGCCGGGGTACGTGGCGGCGATGTCATCATCGGAATGGGCGACGGCAGCATCGACGACCTGTACGAGTTCACGTATGCATTGCGAGAGCGCAAACCCGGCGACCGGGTCGTAGTTCGGGTCCTGCGCGCCGGCGAAGAGCTGCGGCTGGAAGCAGTCCTTGGCGAAAGGAAGAAGAAATGATGATTCGTACTAGCCTGGTGCCCGTTCTGGCCACATGCGTGCTGCTGACCGGCTGCAAATCCGAGGCGCCAAAGCCGGCACCCGCGCCATCCGTCGCCGCGCCCTCCGAGGTCGCGCCGGCGGCGCCCAAGCCCACGGGAGCGCAGGACGTGCGCTCCCTTCAGGAAGCGACGGCGCCCAAGACCCTCGCCGGCCTGCCCGAGACACGGGTGACACCGACGATGATGGCGGGAGCGCTCCGGGAAAAGATCCGGCCCGACGAGGCTGGCGTGCGCACGTGGCTGCTTCAGAACCGCAGCGCCCTGGTGACCGACGTCAAGATGCGCAAGGTGAGCCTGGACGACGATCCTCAAGACGAATACCTCGCCGTGATTCCGTTCTCGCCCAAGGCCGGGGAGGCGTACGAGTGGATCCTGCTGATCGACGGCCAGAAGGATCACTCGGTGGTCGCCAAAGACTGGACGCGCCGGAAGGTGGACACGAAGGCCCACGTGGTCGCCCACGGGAAGGGCGGCGCGCCGGTGGTCGTCGCGACGGTGACCTACCAGGACCGGAGCAGCGTCGAGATCTGGCGCATGCAGAAAGCTGGCAATGTGTCCTCGTTGGGAAGTTACGGCACAGAGCCCGGCGAGCGCGCCCGCTTTGAGGCGCCGAAGACAATCGTGGTGAAGCGTGATGGGGGTGGGGAGGACCGGATTGAGCTGGTCACGACCGACAAGGGGTTCGACCTCGTCAGTCCGCCTCCCCAATAATTCGTCGCACGCCGCCGATGGCGGCCTGGAATCCGTCGCTCGAGTCGCTGTCGCTCGAGGTCAGTCCGCACAGGTAGAGGTGCTCGCCGTCCAGGTTGAAGGTGGTGCGGGCAAACGCCTTGCCCTCCGACCCGGGAACCTGGCTGGCCAGCGCCGCGTAGAGCTCGTCGTCGTCGTGGTCAGCGATGGGCGCGAAGGCAGCGAGCACCTCGCTCAGGATGAGGTTTGCCTCTGAGGAGGCGACGATGATGCCTCTCTCGTCGGCCAGGACGAGCCCCTCAAGATCAAACCGGTCTTCCAAGCTGCGCAGCTGAAGGCGCACCGCTTCGACCGGGATGTTGCTACGTCGGAACCGTCGCTCTTTCATGTCGGAACTCCTGCGCGAACACCCGCAGAGTTACAGAACGTCCTGTCTTCCTTTTTCCCTCAGTTCTGCAACCACGTGTCGCACATCCTGAACGATCGTGCGGGGGATCACAAGTGTAGCCCCGTCCGTGTGGACGACGACGAGGTCCCTGGCGCCGACGACGGCGACCAGATGTCCGTCCACATCGTTGATGATGACGCTGTCGCGCGTGTTCTGGACGATCTGGTCGCCCACGCGGACATTGCCCGCGTCGTCGGTCTCGAGGAGTCCCTGCAGCGCGCCAAAATGACCGACGTCGTTCCACCCGCAGCGGGCGGGGACGACCCGAACGTTGCCCGCGCCCTCCATGACACCGTAGTCGATGCTCACGGACTGCACGCTCGGGAACAACGCCTGGAGCCGGTCGTCGAAGCCCTCGGCGTCGCCGTCGACGATGGACGCGATGGTGGCTGCCACGTTGGGCAATTGCCGCTCGAGCTCGGCCTGCATCACGGACGCGCGGTAGAAAAACAGTCCAGCGTTCCAGAGGTGGTCTCCGCCATCGAGGTACTTCTGGGCGCGGGCCTGATCCGGTTTTTCCACGAATTGTACGACCTGACGACTTTCCCCGTCGTCGGCGCCCATCTGGATGTACCCATATCCGGTCTCGGCGCGGGTGGGCTCAATACCCAGTGTGACGATCGCATCGGTGCTCTGCGCCACCCTCCCGGCCTGTGCGATGGCCTCGCGGAACGCCTGGGGATCGGCGATGTGGTGGTCGGCGGCGAAGACGCCAATGACCGGGTCTGGCTGACCTGCGGCGGCGGCCCGCTGCGCGATGATGCGGGTTGCCAGCGCGATGCACGGCGCAGTGTTGCGACCGGCCGGCTCCGCCAGCACATTGCGGGCGGGGAGTCCCACCACGTCGTGTAGCACCCCCTCGACCAGGTGCGCGGCCGTGACGACGACCGCCGACTCGGGTGTGACGAGGGGAGCGAGCCGGCCGACCGTCTGCGCGATCATACTCTGGTCCCCAAACAGGGCGAGCATCTGCTTGGGCCGGTGGTGGCGGCTCAGGGGCCAGAAGCGGGTACCGGAGCCACCCGCCATGACGATGGCGTACATTTCTTCTCCGTCAGCGTAGGAAACTGTCCCAGACGATGGCGCTCAGGCCGACCGCGAGGCAGTACCAGGCAAAGTGGTGGAACGCCGCCCGGCGCAGCAAGCTGATGAGCAGGCGCAGACACAGATAGCCGCTGACGCCGGCCACGAGGGCTCCCACGCCGTACCGAAGCAGCCGGTCCGGGTCCGCGTCCCCAAACAGCGTGGGGTCAAACTCGAGTACCAGGGCCCCGAGGATGGCCGGAATGGACAACAGGAAGCTGAACCGGGCGGCGTCCACCCGGACGGCGCCGATCAGGAGCGCCACGGTGATGGTGAGCCCGGATCGGCTCAGTCCCGGAAGCACCGCGATGCCCTGGACCACGCCGATCGCGAGGGCGCCTGCGATTCCGATGCGCCACAGACTCAGGGGTGTGCGCGGCGCCAGCCAGTTGCGCGGCTCGGTCTTGCTGACCACCAGTACCACGGCGTTGAGGACAAGCAGCCCGCCGACGATGGTGGGGGTGACGTCCGGCAGCGTCTTCTTCACCGCGAGGCCGATGATGGCCGTTGGGATGGATGCGATGACGACGAGCAGCGCCAGCCGTGCCCCCTCGGGCTCGAGCGCGGCGCGCAGGCCTTTGCCGCGGGCCAGCGCGGACAGGCCTGCCCACCCTCCGGTGATGACGGACAGGATGTCCGCGCGGTAGACGAGGCAGACGGCGATCAACGTCCCGACATGCAGGACGATGTCGAACAACAGGTCCGGCTCCGTCTCTCCGAGCAGCGCCTCGCCGAGCGCGAGGTGTCCGGAGGAGCTGACGGGGAGGAACTCGGTCGTGCCTTGTACG
>CALBXO010000267.1 GCA_937890335.1 uncultured Pseudomonadota bacterium
CGTCATAGACGGGGGTCGGTAGATGTAAGAGGGGGTAACGATCCCGGCAGGATTCGAACCTGCGACCCACGGCTTAGAAGGCCGTTGCTCTATCCAGCTGAGCTACGGGACCGGACGGAGCGAGCTCCGTTGGCTTGGAAATGGCGCTTCGGGGCGCGGATGTCAACCGCGGGTCGGTGCCTGGCGGGTGACAAAGTGGTAGGTTGTGGCGATGTCGATCAAGTCCCAGTCCCTCCGGCCCATTGTACTCCTGACTGTCCTGATGCTGCTTGCGCCGCTGGCTTGTTTTTGGCTGGGTTGTCTGCAGGCCACGTCCGCGGGGGCGGGGATCGCGCGGGTGGTCACGCCGGACGAGGCTGCGGAAGCTTCCGACGCGACGTTGTCCGTGCGGGACGACAAGTTTGGCGGTGTGCGACTGACCCGCCTTCAGCGAAACACGCTCCCGAACCCCACGGGGTCGGTGATGCGCTCCGCGGACTTTGATGGCGTGTGCGTGGACCACGAGTGTCTGGCGGTGGTTCGGCTCGGCGGGATGGACGCGCTCACCGGTGACTATCCTCGCCTCGATCTCGTGGTGGACGGGGTTGCCTTCCCTGGTCTGCCGGCGCGACCGTCCCGGAAGGTGGCGGGGTACGCGGTGGAGGGCAGCGTGGTGGTGGTTCTGCCGACGGAGCTGTTGCAGGTGCTCATCGCCGCCAAGGACGTCGAGTACCGCGTGCTGCCACACACAGCCGGGGGAGGCGGCGCGGCGCTGGATGGTGCCGAGGGTGTGTACGAGGGTACGTTGAGCGCTGAAAACGTGCTGAACCTGCGCGAATGGTTGACGTTGTCCGGTGTGGACCCCTGGGCAACCCAGCCCGACACGGGAGCCGACGCGCCGGACGAGGATGCGCCGGTAGGGGCGCCTCCCACGGAGGGCTCGTCGCGAACGGCGCCGTCATTGGGAAGTCCTCCCTGAACGGGAGCGTTGTTCACCGGGCGTACAATGGAGTGGAGTCGAGATGCGTAGAGTATGGATATTGGTGGCCGCGCTTGTGTTGGCGCTGCCGGTGGTCGCGGTGTTGGGCGGATGTTTGAGCGGGTCGACCGCCGGCGCGAAACGGGCTGCCGTGACCACGCCGGACCAGGCCGGGAAGACGGACGAGGCGACGATCAGCCAGACCGAGGATAAATTTGCCGGCGTGACCATCACGACGCTGCGCAACAACCGGCTTCCGGACCCGTCGGGGAACGTGTTGCAGGACCTGTTCTTTGACGCCAGCTGCGTGGCCGACGCGTGCTACGTCATCCTTCGGCTCGCCGGGCTTGCAGGTGCCACGAACCAGGTAGACCGCCTGCACCTGGTCATCGATGGAAGGCAGTACCCGGACATGGTCGGCAGGCCGTCGATCACGGTCAATGGGCACACAGTGCGAGGCGACCTGGTTGTGCCGCTGGACGCCGATGTCATCGGCGCGCTCAACGAGGCTACGGACATTGAGTACCGGGTTGAAGCGACCCGGAAGGTGGAAGCCGTGCTCGGGTCCGACGAGAACGGCCGGCGGTTTGAGGGCAAGCTCAGCGGCGAGAACGTGCTCAATGTGCGCGAGCTCTTGTCGGTCGCGGGGCAGGCCGGGGCCCAGGCTCCGTCGGGGCCGGAGACGCCCGCCGAGTAGCGGCTCGGATCAGGGGCGGCGGTCGGACATGATGTCTGCACGCTCCTGCGCTGTGACTTTCACAGGGTAGCGCCCGGTGAAACAGGCAGCGCAGATGTCGGGCCCAAAGACAGCGGCAAGACCGGCCTCATCCAGGTAGGTCAAGCTGTCCGCCTCCAGGTGGGCCGCCAGCTCGTCCCTGCCCATTCGCGCCGCGACCAGCTCCGCCTCCGACGGGATGTCGATGCCGTAGAAGCACGGGTGGGCAACGGGCGGAGAGAAGATCGCCAGATGCAGCTCGGTCGGCTCCAGGCGGCGGACCATCCTGACGATGCGGCGCATGGTGTTTCCGCGCACGATGGAGTCGTCCACCAGCAAGACCTTTTTGCCGCGGAAGATCTCGGCGATTGGGTTGAGCTTGAGGCGCAGCGCGGCGTTTCGCGCCGCGTCGTCGGGCATGATGAACGTGCGACCGGAGTAGCGATTCTTGATGAAGCCCTCGCGGTTGTCCGCGCCGAGCGCCTCGGCGATGGCCATGGCGGCGGGACGCGAGGTGTCGGGGACGGCGACGACGACGTCGACCTCGATACGGCGCTCCTCGATGATCTTGGCGACGGCCCGACCGAGCTTCCAGCGGGTGGAGAGGACCCGGCCCTCCTCCATGGTGGAGTCGGGTCGGGCAAAGTAGATGCGCTCAAAGACGCAGTGGTGCGTCTGTCTGGGGGCGATGTCGATGCGGACCTCGGGCTCGCCCGCGCGCAGAAGCAGCAACGCGCCGGCTGGAAGGTGCCTGACCTCGTTGTGGGCGTCGCCGGCGGCGAGGACGTCGAGGGCCACGGATTCGCTGGCGACAATCCACATGCCGTCCGCGCGCTGGGCGTAGACGCCGGGGCGGATGGCGTGCGGGTCGCGGAATGCGATGAGAGTGTCCTGGCCGTCGACCTCGAGCAGGGCGACCACCGAGTACGCTCCCTTCACGGTGGCGAAGACTTCGGCAACCGCCCGGCGGACGTCGTCGGAGGTGTGCCCGGAGGGGCGGATGGCCGTCAATGCCTCGGCGAGCACCAACAGAATCGGCTCGGCGTCGCACTGCGACAGGACGTGTAGACCCTTTGCTCGCAAGCTGCGTGTAAGTTCCGGGACATTGGTGACGTTGCCATTGTGGGCCAGGAGAATGCCGGGCCTGCGGGTGAGGAAGGGTTGGGCGTCCTCACGCGTTGAGGTCGATCCGCTCGTTGGGTAACGCACGTGGCCGATGCCACCGCGACCGGGGAAGGTGGCGGCGGAGGCGACGGCGGTGCTGACCATCCCCAGGTCCTTGACCATGTGGAACGACCCGCTGTCTACGGTGCCGAGCCCCGCGGCGTCCTGGCCGCGGTGCTGTAGGGCGTGAAGCCCGAGCATTACGGAGTTTGCAACCGCATCCGAGCCGATGATCCCAACGAATCCACACACGGTAGCGCCCCTTGTCCTGCGGCCGTCACGCCGTCGCACCCGTCATTTCACGGACCGTTGGTCCAAGCCGAGGTGGTAGCCGCTCGGATTGTTTTGTGCAATCGTCGGCGACTCGGTACCCAGGAGGAAAGATGAAGCCCAAGTCCCTCGCAGCGGCCACTCTCGCCGCAGTTCAGGCACTCGCCGTGATGGCGACGGTAGCCGTGACAGACGATGTGCATGCCTTTTGTGGCTTCTACGTGTCTGGCGCCACCGAGTCTCTGTACAACAACGCCACGCAGGTGGTGATGATGCGCGATGGAACGCGCACGATCCTCAGCATGCAGAACAGCTACGAGGGGCCACCGGGTGACTTTGCCATGGTCGTTCCCGTCCCCGTCGTGCTCCAGAAGGAGAACGTGAAGACGCTGAACAAGGCCGCGTTCACCAAGATCGACCAGATGGCGGCGCCGCGGCTGGTGGAGTATTGGGAGACCGACCCCTGCTACGTAGACAAGCACAAGGACTACAAGCGCAAAGGCGGGATCGTGCTGCCGTCCGCCGTGGAAGAGTCTGAAGCCGGCGAGGGCGGCGGGGTCGTCGTCGAGGCGCAGTTCACGGTCGGTGAGTACGAGATTGTCATCCTCTCCGCCAGCGACTCGGGCGGCCTCGACAAGTGGCTTCGCGCGAACAAGTACAACATTCCCCAGGGCGCGGAGGCGGTGCTGCGGCCCTATGTGGAGGCCGGCACGAAGTTCTTTGTGGCCAAGGTGGACGTGAAGAAGGTCAAGTTCGAGGGGAACAGGGCGGTTTTGTCGCCGCTTCGGTTCCACTACGACAGCAAGGACTTCACGCTGCCGATTCGGCTGGGGCTTCTCAACGCCAGGGGACACCAGGACGTGATCGTCCACATCCTGGCGCGCGGTCAGCGGTACCAGGTGGCCAATTACAAGAACGTCACGGTGCCGACCAACCTCGTCGTGGACAACGACGTTCGGGCGAGGTTTGGCGAGTTCTACGCGGCGCTCTTTGATGAAACGCTGGCGCAGAACCCCAAGGCCGTCGTCACCGAGTACAGCTGGGACGCGGGCACCTGCGATCCTTGCCCCGGGCCCACGCTCGGGCCCGACGACTTCCTGACCTTCGGTGCCGATGCCACGCAGGGCAAAGAGACCTACGGCTTTGTGCTGACCCGGCTTCACGCCCGCTACACCAAGGAGACGCTCGGCGAAGACCTGGTGTTTGAAGCGGCCCCGCCGCTGGTGGGTGGCCGCGGTACGCCCGACAGTTACGGCGAGCTCCAGGAGAAGGGGTCCAAGCCCGGTGGCGTGAACAACTTCCAAGGTCGGTATGCGATCCTGCATCCGTGGGAGGGGGAGATCGCCTGTCAGAGTCCAGTTCGAGGCCGCTGGGGAGGCCCTCCCGGCAAGGGAGCGCAAGGAACCCAGGCTGCCACGGACCTGGCGAACGTCAAACGGGGCAATGCGCAGCTCACCAAGCTGGTCCGACAGGACGTGCCCGAAATCAAATTGAAGACGGCGAACAAGCTGCCGGCGTTGAGCGCCACGAAGGTGGCGGGCGACGCACCGTCGAGTGCGCCGGCGAGCGGCGCGGGCGATGCACCGGCGAGCGCGCCCAGCACGGGCGCAGCGACCCCGGACGACGAGGAGTCACCGAGTGGGTCTGGCTGCGCCGTCGGCTCGGGGAGCCAGAGTGGTGGTTTTGGACTGCTGGCGCTCGGTCTGGTGGTAGGGCTCGTGTTCCGCAGGAGGAATCGATGAACTGGAAGACGTATGTCATTGCGATCGTAGCCGTGTGCCTTCCCGCGACTGCCCACGCGTTCTGTGGGTTCTACGTATCGGGGGCCACAGGCGAACTCTACAACGACGCGACGCAGGTGGTGATGATGCGCGACGGCACGCGCACCGTGCTGGCCATGCAGAACAACTACGAGGGGCCGACCGCGGACTTTGCCATGGTCATCCCGGTGCCCGTGGTGCTCCAGAAGGAGAATGTAAAGACGCTGCCGCCGGCGATCTTCGCAAAGGTGGACCAGATGGCTGCGCCACGGCTGGTCGAGTACTGGGAGCAGGACCCATGCTACATCGAGCCCGACTACGACGAAGAGAATGACGACGGCGCCATGCCGCCTCCAAAGTCCGCGCCGGGCAAGCGGTACCGGGGCGAGGGCGGGGTCGTCGTCGAAGCCCAGTTTGAAGTGGGCGAGTACGAGATCGTCATCTTGAGCGCCAAGGACTCGGGCGGGCTCGACAAGTGGCTGCGGGCCAACAAGTACAACATCCCAGAGGGCGCCGAGCCCGTGCTGCGGCCCTATGTGGAGGCGGGGACCAAGTTCTTTGTCGCGAAGGTGAACGCCAGGAAGGTGAAGTTTGACGGCAACAAGGCGCTGCTCAGCCCTCTGCGGTTCCACTACGACACGGACTCCTTCACGCTCCCGATCCGTCTGGGCCTGCTCAACGCGCGCGGGCACCAGGACGTGATCGTTCACATTCTGGCGCGCGGACAGCGGTACCAGGCGGCCAATTAC
>CALBXO010000268.1 GCA_937890335.1 uncultured Pseudomonadota bacterium
TAGCCCATGCCGCCGTGGAGTTGGAGGCACCGGTCCATGACCTTCATCGTGGACTGCGCCACCATGAGTTTGGCCATGCTGATCTCCCGCTGGCATGGAATCCCGCGGTTGAACAGGTCCGCGGCGTGGTACGTGAGCCGTCGGCAGGCCTCAAGCTCGGTCTCCATGTCCACGATGTGGTGCCGTGTCACCTGGAACCCGGTCAGCGGCTTCCCAAAAGCCTTGCGATCCTGGCAGTACTGGATCGTCTCGTGGAGCATCATCTGCGCTCCAGCGGTTCCGGATGCGGCGGCCACGAGCCGCTCACCCTGAAAGTTCTGCATGATGTAGTAGAACCCGGCGCCCTCGTCGCCGAGCGTGTACCGCTTGGGCACCCGGCAATCCTCAAAGAAGATCTCCGCGGTGTCGCTGCACAGATTGCCGATCTTCTCGAGCTTCTTGTTGACGTGGAAGCCCGGCGTATCGGTCGGGAACATGATCAGAGTCAGGCCGCCCCAGCGGTCGTCGCGGTCCGTGCGGACGCCCAACGTGATGAAATCCGCGCGCGTGCCGTTGGTGATATACGTCTTGGAACCGTTGATGATCCAGTCGTCGCCGTCGGACTTCGCGAAGGTCCGGATCCCGGCGACGTCGGAGCCGGCGCCCGGCTCGCTCACGCCCAGGGCAGCGATCTTCTCGCCGCGCAGCGCAGGGACCAGAAACTCGGCCTTCTGCTCCTCTGTGCCGATCTCATTGATGATGGGTGTGGCCATGTCGGACTGGACGAGCATCGCCATCGTCAGACCTGCGGCGCCGCAGCGCGGCAGCTCCTCGCAGTAGACCATGGTGTGCCACCAATCGCCGCCGGCGCCTCCGACAGACTCGGGAAAGCGCAGCCCGAAATAGCCCATCTTGCCCATCTCGTCGAAGACCCAGCGCGCAAAGAGCTGATCCTTCTCCCACTCGTCAGCGTGGGGCCGCAGGGTCTTTTCGACCCACTTGCGCATCTGCTCGCGCAGAATCTGATGCTCCTCGGTGTACTGCGGGGTATTCCTGGCGTGATAATCCATGTCCAGCATGCGGATGATCCTCGTTGTGAGCGGTCGCTTACAAAGGCGCAGACTACCCGCGCTTGCACAGTGCTGGCAAGAGGGCGGAGCCCGGGATAGGATGGCTGCGCCATGGCTTGGACAATTCTCGATACTTCGAAGCTGCGCGACATCGACCTCTTCCACAGACTCTCTGAGAGTGCGCTGGAGGCCATCGCGTCGATCATCTACACCAAGGAATACCGACGCGGGACGAAGATCTTCAGCGACGGTGGTCCAGGTCGTGCGATGTACATCATCCAATCGGGGGAGGTCCGCATCTCGAAGGACACGCCCGTGGGGGAGGAGTGCCTGGCGGTGCTCGCCGCCGGAAGCTACTTCGGCGAGATGGCCCTGCTGGAGGCGGAACCGCGCTCGGCGGACGCCTGGGCGTCCAGGCAGTGCACCGTCAGCGTCATCGACAAAGACGATTTGATGCGCGTGATGGACGGAGACAAAGCGCTCAGCTCCGAGCTGCTGTGGAGCTTCGTCGGTACTCTGTGCAGGCGCCTGCGCGAGGCCAACAACAAGGTCACCTTCCTGACGGTGGCAGGCAGTCATTGACGCGCCGAGCGCGGCGGTGAGGAGATCCAACGTGACGACCAGTGTGGCCAGAATTCTTTGCGCGCTCGCGGCAACCGCGCTGGCAGCAAGCGGATGTGTCTCCACCTTTGACCCGGATAGCGTGGCGCTGGAAGACGATCGCGATGTCGGTGGCGGCGACACCGACACCGACGACGACCTGCCGGAGGTGGGCGAGACCTGCGGAGAAGAGGGCGAACCCTGCGATTTGGGGCAGCCGGGCGTCGTGGCGACCTGCCAGAGCGATGTGTGTACCCCCACCGGCTGCGCCGACGGCCTCGGTAACTGCAACGACGACTTTGTCACCGACGGATGCGAGACCCCGCTGGACAGCGTGGACGACTGCGGCGGCTGCGGAACCAGGTGCGAGGGCGCGAACGCCGCTTGGGTCTGCGAGGCCGGGAGCTGCGCGATTGACGCCTGCGACAATGGCTGGCGCGACCAGGACGGGATGGTGGAGACCGGCTGCGAATTGGCCGTGCCCCCCACGCCGGTCGTGGACGCGGTCGATGTGCGGAACCATGGCATCCACGTGGAGTGGTCCGCGGCCGACTCCGAGGCCGACATCGTCGCGTGGCTGGTCTCGTGGGGGCCCGACCCCGGCAACCTCGGTCGGAGCCGGCGCATCGAGGGCTCCGCCGCGCGCAGCGCCACCGTCGGGCCCATCGCCACGGAGTCCACGGTCCACGTCGGCGTCACCGCCATCGGGGCCGGCGACCCAGAGATCGCAGGCGAGCCGTCCGAGACCCTCGAGTACGACTTTGTCCCCGCCGGTTGGTTCAACCACAGCCTGGGTCGGTTCTGGACGGACGGGCGATTCATCGAGGGACACGGCGGGATTCTGGCGGCCTACGGCCACGTGGCACACGTGACGACCGCCCGCGGCGCGCCGGTCCCCGGCAAGCTCGCGCGGCCGCGCCAGATCATCTCGGTCGACTTTCACGGCGACGGACCGCAGGCCGGCCGCGGCGTCGTGGCGTCCTTCGAGGGCGTTGTGGGCGTCACCGACGACTACGGCGTCACATGGACCGAGCACAGGGTGCCCGGCACAGACGAGGGCCTGGAGGGCCTGGGACTGTTTGGGGCGGCGCTGCTGACCTCCGGCAGGATTGTTACCTGCGGTGACCAGGTCACCTACTCCGACAACTACGGCGAGAGCTTTGAGGTCGTGGCGGACACGGACATGGCCATCTACTTCGGGATCGCCACTCTTGAGGCGGACGCGGCCACCTACGTCTTCTGCCAGGGCATCTCGCTGGGAGACGCCAACGTGCCCATCGTCACCTGGAGCGGTGACGGCGGTGACACCTGGACCAAGACCACGCCCAACCTGGACTTCGAGCCGCGCTTCGACATCTCGGGGGGCATCCATATGAGCTCGCCCACGGAGGGAATCATCGGGTCACTCGGGGGTTTCCTGCGCACCACCGACCAGTGGAACTCCGCTGAGTTCGTGGAGCTGGACACCATGGGTGAGGACACGGCCATCTTCCGGATCGACATCGACGACAGCGGTTTTGGACTGGCAGCGACCGTGAACAACGCCTTCGTATACACCACCGAAGACGCAGGCCAGAACTGGACGCGCGAGGAGAACCTGCCGGAGCTGCCGGGCGAAGACATCTTCTTTCCCGGCCTCGTGTCGATGGAGGGTGTCGACGGCGACCCGTTCCTGCTCCTCTCGTCCGAGGGCAGCGTGTTTCGCTGGGACGGCGCGCCCGGCAGCCGCACCTTCACCGCCCAGCGCCGGGGCTTCGTCGGCGATCTTGTGGGTGTAAGCACCAACGACGGCGCGGTGCTCGCCATCGCCGCCAACCAGGCGGTGCTGCGCGGCGCGGACGGTCCCGACAGCCTGCGACCGGAAGGCGTGGTCGCCAACGATTCTCGAGCCCTCACCGCGTCGGCGGCGAGCCGGGGCGGTGAGCTGCTCGTCGCCGTTGGTGACGGCGGGCAACTTCACACATCGCGCGACAACGGGCGCGCCTGGGAGACGTCCGAGGCCTCCGGGCTCGACGGGCTCGACTTTGTCGACGTCGATGTAGACGACCGGGGAAGCATGGGTTTCGCCATCGGTGATGGCGGCCCCAACCGGGGAATGACCGTGGTGCAATTGCTGGGCAATCCGCCGCAAGTGCAGGTCTTGTCGTTCCGGGAGATTGATCCGCAGATCGACCCCGCTCAGGTCGTCCCTCGCGCCGTGGACATCTCAAACGACGGCAGCCTGGTGGTCATCGCCGCCTCCCACGTCGAGCAGGGCCGCCAGTACTTCTTCGTCGGTCGCGGTGGCAGCAGCCGCGTGTGGACGACGTTCGCCGTCGCCGGGCGATCCGAGGTCCGCGGCGTGGGCCTGATTCGTGCCAGCACTGATTTCTACGCAGTCGGGACCGCCGGCTTCTTCGTGCGGATGACGGACGGGGAGCCCAACTCGGTGGAGCTGCCGCTTCCACGCGGGCTCGCCCGCGGCGACTTCGAGTTCTCGCACGTCACCTTCCCCCACGACCGACTCAACGGCTGGGCCTACACGCAAGACGGTTGGGTGTTTGCCACGACCGACGGCGGCGCCACCTGGGCCGTGGACCGTGCCGTGTCCGGGCCAAACGGGGAGGGCGACTCCAACGTGGACTTCCCCCACCGGCTCGGCCGGATCTGGGTGGAGGGCGACAACCAACACGCCATCATCGTGGGCCAGCGCGGCACCGTGGTACGGACCGCCAACGGCGGTGTCCCCAACCCGCCGCTGCGGTAGGACGCGCGTCTCCGGGCCAGGAGCCCGAGCGAGCCACGCCCCACGGGCTCCGGCGGGACCGGTCGGCTTGAACAGCCCCCCGCTTCCGACTATATTCGCGCGCCGTTGCCTCGGCTTCACCACATGGGCCGCGCGGCAATCCACGACGGGGAAAACATGACTCGATTCTACCTTCGGACCCTCTGCCTCTTTGTCGCCGCGGCGGCCTGCGTGGCTGTGGTCAGCGGTTGCAGCGACCCTGCCCAGCTCGACGGCGCCTGCGGCCGAGACGCCGACTGCGATCGCGGCTTGATCTGCCAGTCCGGTGAGTGCAACGGCGTCCCCTGCCTGAGCCGCGCCGAGTGTCCCTCGCAGGACCAGACGTGCCTGCAGAGCGGAGTCTGCAGCTCGGTGGAGTGCATCGATGACATCGACTGCCAGAACGACGGACTGGGCGTGCGGTGCTCCGAAGGGGCCTGTGTCGGCGCCTGCACTGCGGACAGCCAGTGCAGCGGCGGCGAAGTCTGCAATATGATTACCGGCGAGTGTGGGGTCGGCGCGGGGAACAACGGCGGCAACAACGGCAACAACGGCAACAACGGCAACAACGGCGGCAACAACGGCAACAACGGCAACAACGGAAACAACGGAAACAACGGAGGCGCCGGCGCCGCGATGTGCTCGCCGTGCCAGGACAGCGCGGAGTGTGGCGGCGAGGGCGACGAGTGCTCGCTGATGGACAACGGTACGTTCTGCAGCGTCGCGTGCGACACCGGCGA
>CALBXO010000269.1 GCA_937890335.1 uncultured Pseudomonadota bacterium
AGGTCCATGCCCTCCAGGTACTCCATGGCGATGTAGGGGACCTCGCGCATTGCGTCGATGTGGAATCCGCAGTGGTAGATGTCCACAGCCTGGGGATGTCGCAGGCTCGAGGCAATCCGTGCCTCGCGCCGAAAGCGCTCCCGGGTCGCGGCGCACATGGCGGCGTCCGGGTGCAGCAGCTTCACAGCCACCCTGCGCCCGAGCGCGACCTGCTCCGCCTCGTACACGACGCCGTAGGACCCTCGTCCCAACTCGCGCACAAGCCTGAATGCGTCGTCTACCAGTGTCCCTGGTCCAACGATACTGGTGTTTCTCATCCCCTGTGGTCCGCTTCGCTAACTCCTGTTCGGATCACGCCCCAGCTTTCCATCGGAAGACGGGCGAGATCCTTGAGGGCTCAACGAACGACGACGTGACCGGCGTCGGACTCAGCGATGGGGTCGGGGGCGTAGAAGAGGTAGGCGCGGGCCGGGGGGAGTGAGAAGCTGCCGCGTACGAGGGGCACGACCGTGTATTCAAACACGCGGCGCGAGCTGGGCTCAAAGCCGGACAGGTACAGCCGCACGTGGGTGGGCAGGACCTCAAAGCGATCGATGGCGCCTCCCTCCTGCAGGGACTCAAAGTCTTCCTGCGCGACGTAGGCGCCGGGCGGTACGGGGAGCTCGACGATGGTCGCGCCGTACAGATCGCGCGATCGGTTGAACACCTGTGTCACGAGAGTGAAACGCTCGGCGCGGCCCGCGGCCGGGGCGTGGGTCGTCCGCACCTCGAGCCGCTCGCCGTCGACCTTGGCGGCCTCGGAATTCCAGGGCACCGCGTACGTCCAATCCGCCTGCGCGAGCACAGAGTTCTTTGTGTCCGACGTGACCGCGACCTGGCTGACACCGGCGGCGTGGAACCGGCGGACAACCTGATCGCCTGTGTCCACGGTCACCTCCGAGACTTCGCCCTCGCCGGTCAAGAACATGGGCTTGCCGCCAGCGCTGATGCCGAGGGTGGCGGGCCCACCGTCGCCCTTGGCGCCGAGCTCGCGGAACACGCGCAGCCCCCAGACCGTGGCCTGGGTGGTGCCCCAGCCGCCGCGGGGAGATCGACGCGCCGCGAGCCAACGCAGAGCAGGTTGCAACAGCTCACCCTGGCTCTGCGTCCGAAGCATGGCGTAGACGGCGAGCGCGGTAGACTCGATGTCCGCGTACACGCCCCAGCCGCCAATCCACGTCGGGGCCGAGGACGGCCACCAGGCCTGATCACCGTTGCGCGCCACCTTGGCTGCGATTCGCGTCACGAGCTTCTTGGCGGCGTCGGTGCGCTCGCCGGCGATCAGCGCGTTGGCCACCCAGCCCAATGTGTCGGCTGCGGCGGTCTCGTCCGTGTTTTTCTCCAGCCAATCCAGCGCTTTGTCGATCACGCCCCGGTGCTTGTCCGCCTCTTTGGACGCAGCCAGCGCCCAGACGATGAACGCGGTGGCGCGAAGCTGGGCCGGATCGCCATCGTTGCCGTACTTGCCACCGGCGACGCGCCCGGCGAAGACAGGCCAGTTTCCGCGAACACTCTGCCGCTGGACCAGGTAGAATGCCGCGCGCTCGATGACGCTTTGGTCCACGGTGGTGACGGCGTCCATCTCCGTCAATTGCATCAGCCCGTAGGCGGTCAGGAGCGTGTCGCTCTTCCGGTCCTGGTAGAGGGCGAAGCCGCCGTCGCCGGCCTGGAAGCTCAACATGCGCTGGTAGCCGAGCAGGAGGTACTCGTCCGCCTGCGCCCGTGCTTCCGCCCACTTCTCGGCACCGCCCGGCCATTTGTCTGGGGCGGTTTGGGTCAGCAATTGGGAGACCACGACATTGGGGAAAGTCGCAGACGAGGTCTGCTCAAAGCACCCGGTAGGCCCCCGGAGGATGCCGTCCAGGCCGTCGAGTGCCTGTGGCCCGATCCCGGCGAAGAGGCTGACACGCGTGTGGCCCCCGCCCTGGTAGGTCTGCGGGGCCTGGCGCGTGAAGCCGTCGCCGACGAATCCGGCCGCTGAGGTGCGGATGGCTCGCCCCTGCGCGCGCACGCGGATGGTTCGTCGGACAGCGTCGCCATCCTCGCCCTCCACGGTGGCGGACACGGTGAGGTTGGCCTCGCCCGCCTTGAACGCCTGGATGGAGACCGTGTGGAGTACGCGCGCGCCCGGTTCGAGCGCTACGGTGACGGTTCGCGGGGTCGTGCTCGCGATCTGGTTCGGGCTGTTGAAGTCCGTGGGTATGGTCCCGTCGGGGCCGCCGTGGACGCCATCGCGCGGCTTTGCTCCCAGCGTCACGGTCAGGGCCGCCTTGCCGCGGTTGACCAGGGTGACGGGGATGACGGCCGTGTCGCCCACGGTCAGGTCGGTCGGCGCATCCAGCTCCACAAAGAATGGCTTCACCACGCGCATGCCGGCGCGGGCCTGTCCAGCGCGCCCGTCGCGCGCGTGTGCGGTCGCGTCGAGTCGCCAGGTGGTGATGCTGTCGGGAATCTCGAGGGTCAGCTCCTTGCTGCCGTCCGGATCCGCGGCCACCTCGGGCAGCCAGACCATGGTCTCCGGGAACCACGATCGTACCCGCGGCGCGCCGGGCGCGGCTGCGACGGGAGGTGGCGCCCCGGGGGCGTTGCGCTTGGCGCGTCCTTCCTTCTTCGCGGAGTCGTCAGAGGCCGAGTCCTCTTCCATTTCCATGGCGAAGCCTCCGGTAGACACCGGCGACGGCGCCATGGTCTGCACCGCCTTGTGCGGCGAGAAGCTGTCCCCCGCACTCATCGTCAGCAAGCTGGCCAAAGTCATGCCGAGGGCCGTCGCGGCCAGGGTGGTCAGACCCAGCGCGGCGCGTCGCTCGAAGCGCTGGAAGAGCGCGAAGCTCCACAGGACGAGCTCGATGCCGAGGAGTCCAACGGGAACCAGGCCGCCGACGGTCGCCGCCGTCAAGGCCCAATCGTCCGGTTTGCCCTCCGAAGTGACCGCGACCGCGCCAGAGACGATGCCAATTCCGACCAGGGTCCACAGGAACGTGCCGAATTTCATGTCGGTGCGCCACGCCGCCGCGACGACCCAGCACAAGACAAGGACGCCCCACATCGCCAGAGCGCCGGCGGTGAACTCCCCGTCAAAGAGGCCGATGACGATCACGGGGGCCAGCAGGGCCGCCAGCGAGACGCCGAGCATGGAGAACAGCCGCGGCCAGGAGAAGGAACGCTTCTCGAACGCCCGCCAGGTCAGGCGCGCGGCCACCGCGCCCAGTCCGAGCATCAGCAGCCCCAGCAGCACCACCCAGAGGTTGGCGTAGGGCCGCATCCGCGCGCGTCCGATGGAGACCGTGAGGTCGCGCCCGTACCGCGTGTTGGAGGACGACAAGGAGGCGAGACTCTGTCGCGCCCGCGCAGCGGAGATGCGCGCTGTCGTGGCGTTGCCTTGCTTGCTGAGGGGCGCCAGCGCGCGCGCCACCCCGGCGATGCGGGAGGGCGACTCATGCAGCAGCAGTGTCAGGGGCAGGTTGGTGCGCTCCTTGAGCGCGTACAACGCCTCATCCACGCCGACCAGCGAGTACGTCACCGGACTCTGGGCGCCCGAGAACGCCATGCCGAGCTTTGCCGTGGACCCAGGGCGGTACTCAGGGCTGTCCAACGTCATGGTCAACGCGTCCGCGGGGCCCGAGACCCAGACCGATGTCCGGCACAGCTCGTTGCCGACGGAGCCGTACGCCACCAGGGTGACGAGACCGGAGGACTCCACACCGAGTGTCATGGAGCCCGTGACACCCGACGCGTGCGCGACCGGGTAGCCATCGCGCAGCGCCAACACGGTGACGACGCTGTCCTGGACACGGTTCGCCGCGCGAACCTCGTACTTGAAGGGTTTGTCCGTCTCCACGCGCATGGTGTCCGTGTGCAGCCACCAATTGCCGTACGTCACCCCCACATTGATGTCGCGCGTGACCGAGGCCTCTCCTTCCGGCGTTACCTTCACGCGCACGCGCGCGGACCGCGCTGACCAGCGGAACTCTGCCTGTCCGTGCTCGTCGCTCGTGAGAGTCAGGGTGCGCTCCTCGGATTTCTCCGGGAGCGCGAGGTTGATGCGCGCGCCGACGAGCGGCTCGCCGCCGGGCTTGGTCAGGATGACAAAGCCCGTCGCCTCCACACCGTTGAGCCAGCCGTTTTCGGAGATGAGCTCAACCCGCAAGTCTCCGCCCGGAATGCTCGCGGACGTGGTGCCGCGCTCGGCGCGGCCCGCCGCGGAGGTGACAATGGCGCTGATCGCGACCCCCGATCCAGGTGCCACTGAGGCGGGGACATCCCAGCGGATGGGCAGGGTACCGTCGGCGGCGGTCTTGCCCTTGAAGCCCACGGGCGCGGCCGGGGCACCCACGCGGCTCCAGGTCAAGGTCGCCTCCACCTCCGCCCCCTCCACGGGCTCTCCGTAGGTGGTCATGGCCCGGACCTTTCCAGCGAGGGTTTGGCCTCCGGCGACTTCGTCATTGTCGAGCTCGACTGTGACCTTGAACCGTGGGAGACGGAACGGCCGCACGTCGATGATCTCGGTGACGACCGTCTCGGGGACCGTCTCGACCGCTGCGGGCTGGGAGGGCGCGGTAGCGCCCTGGGGCAGGCCCGCCGGCACGGCGATCTGAACCCGCCATTGGCCCTGCCGACACTGGGCCGCGAGCGGGAATTCGGTGCTGGCGACGCCGGCGTCGCTGGAGCTCCCCTCGCGTCGCGCGACCAGGTTGCCCTGCGGATCGCGCAGCTCCCATCGCACATTTCGGGCGAGCGGCTTGCCCGTGTCGGGGTCCGTCACAAGCGCGCGAACTTTCACCCGTTGGCCAGGTTGGTAGAGCGGTCTGTCCGTGGACAGCAGGACCCGGCCACCGGTGGGCGGATCGAAGGCCTCGTACCGATAGATCTCGCTGTTGACGACCACCACGAACTCCGTGCGCCGACCACGGGTGGGGATCTCGAGCAGCGCGACGCCCTGGGCATCGGTGGTGGTCTGGCTCAGTTGCGCCATCTGCCCGTCCACGATCAGACGGGCCACGCGGTCATTGCTCGGGTATTGGGGCGCATTGGCGCGGCTGATCTCGAAGAGGCGCACGTCGGCGCGTAACCGTTCACGGCGGGCGTATCAGCCAGGAAGGATCGACGGGGACGACT
>CALBXO010000270.1 GCA_937890335.1 uncultured Pseudomonadota bacterium
GCCGATCCAACCGCGCCCGCCCTCCTCTCCCGGACACCCACCTACCCCTACCCGCACGGGATGTACGTCCACAAAGCGCGCGCCTATGTGTCGCAATACGGACGGTTGAAGGTGTTCGACATTGGCGGTGAACGGCCCAGCGAGCTGGCAGTGCTCGGCGGCGATTTTGGGAGGGGCCCGTACGTGGACGACACAAACCTGTACATCGCCGGCAGCCGCGGCTTCCGCACCTACGACGCGTCCGACCCGTCCCCGACGCTCCTGGCTACGCGCCCCACCCCGGAGGACACCAAGGTCGTCCGCGTGCTCAACGGCTTTGCCTATGTCGGCATCGGCGAGGGAGCGCCCTTGATTCTCAACCCGACCAGCGGCGGGATGCGCAGCGCCGAGGGCGGCCTGTGGACCTACGATGTGGGCGATCCCGCCAACCCTCAGCGCGTCGCCCAGACCTTCACGCCCGGTGCATCCCACGACGTGGCGGTCGTGGGCCGCACCGCGTACCTGGCCGACCTTGGAGGGGGCCTGCGCGTCGTGAACGTGGCCGACCCTGCCCGCCCGGAGGCGGTGGAGCAGTTCTCCTCTGACGGCCTCCCCTACACCCTCCACAAGCTCGGCGATCGCCTGGTCGTCGGCGTAGACACGCTGTCGGCGACGCGCGTGGAGGTCTACGACCTGGCAACGCCCCGAGCGCCGCGGCTTCTGGGGTCGACGATGCTCGACGGAATCGAGGTCCAATTCGACAGTGACGGAGCGCGCCGGGTGTACGCCACAACCCGCGACGCGCCTGAGTACATGACGCGGGTGCACATCATCGACGTCGATCCAGCAGGTATCCCCAGCGTCCTTGGCTACGTGGACCCCGGCCGCTACTCGGGCGACGTGGCGGCAAACGGCGAGACCCTGTACGTGGCCGGCGAGATGCTGCGGGTCATCGACGTGAGCGACCCGGCCACCCCCGAGGTTGTCGCCAACGGCATCCGCCTGCCGTCCAGTGTGACCCTGGCCATCGACGGGGACCGGCTGTTTGGGACAGCAGGCGCGTCGACGAGCCGGCTGTGGGTATGGGATGTCTCCTCCCCGCGTGAACCGGTCCTGCTGGGGGAAACCGAGTTCGAGCAACCAGGCACGGACATCCATGTGCGCGATGATTTTCTCTTTGTGGCAAACGGCCTCTATGGCGTCCGCGTCTTCGACCTGTCCAACCTCACCGCGCCGACGGAGATCGGCTGGTTTCCCACGGTGGGCCACGCGTGGGGAATCGACGTACCTGACGGCAACATCGTGTACGTCGCGGACACGTACGGGATGTTGCAGACCGCGCGGATGGTCTGCCGCTGACTGCGCACGCGAGGATGGATGAAGACCACCAGGATCAAATTTGAGGGCGCTCTCGGCACCGCACTCTCGGGCCGCCTGGACACACCTGCAGTCGGACCTCCGTCCGCGTGGGCGTTGTTCGCGCACTGCTTCACCTGCGGCAAGGACCTGCACGCGATCCGCCACATCACCCGCGCGTTGGCGGCCCGCGGCATCGCCACGTTGCGCTTTGACTTCACCGGGCTCGGGCAGAGCGAGGGAGGGTTTGAGGACACCACCTTCACCACCAACGCGGACGACCTGGTCGCCGCGGCCCAGTGGCTGTCGAAGAATCGCTCCGCTCCGCAGCTTCTCGTCGGCCACTCCCTGGGCGGCGCCGCCGTGCTGCATGCAGCCTCCCGCATCCCGAGCGCGAGGGCGGTGGCCACCATTGGCGCGCCGTGCGACCCGCACCATGTGGCAAACCTGCTGGAGTCCTCGCGCGAGGAAATCGAGCGTGACGGTGTGGCCACCGTGACGCTGGCCGGACGCCCCTTCCGCATCTCCAAAGCCTTCCTGGATGACCTCGCCTACCGCAGCCCAAAGGCCATCGTCCGCAGACTTGGGCGAGCACTTCTCATCCTGCACGCCCCGAGCGACGAGACCGTCGGCATCGAGAACGCCAAACAGCTCTATGAGGCCGCCCGTCACCCCAAGAGCTTCCTGTCCCTCGATTCCGCGGACCATCTCCTCTCGCAGGCCAGGGATGCGCAATACGCCGGGGACGTGATCGCCGCGTGGGCGGGCCGTTACGTGGACGCCCAGACTCCGGAGCAGCTGCGAATCGACGCGGATGGCCACCAGGTAGCGGTACATACGGGGGCCAAGGGATTTCGCACGGAGATCGTTGTCGGCGGCCACCGTCTGGTTGCCGACGAGCCAGTGTCCGTCGGCGGAACCGATGCCGGACCCACGCCCTACGACCTCGTCGTGGCCGGACTCGGCGCTTGCACGAGCATGACGCTGCGGATGTACGCGGACCGGAAGGAGTGGCCACTGGCCGGCGCCACGATTCGCCTCAGCCACCAGAAGATCCACGCGACCGACTGTACGGATTGCGAGACGGACGCCGGCAGGGTGGACGAGATCCAGCGCGAGGTGACACTGCACGGAGATCTGGACGACGACCAGCGCGCGCGCCTGCTGGCGATCGCCGACAAATGTCCCGTGCACCGCACGCTGCACGGGGAGATCAAGGTCCGAACGGAGCTGGTAGACAAAGACAATGAGTGAGAACGCGGAGCCACAGCCAGACGAGTTCACGGTACCCAACAACCCAACGCGCAAGTTCGCGCTGGTGGTCATCGTCCTGCTGGCCGTCGTGGCAGCCGGTGGGGCCGGCTACTGGGCGTGGATCACCCTCGCAGTCGCCGTGGAAGACATCGACAGCCCCGTACACTCCGCCGAGGCCACCACACACAACGGCGTGGACCTCTACGAGGTACACACGGAGCTGTGGCCCAAGGTCTGCTATGCGAACGACGACCAGGACGCCGGAGCGGCCGCCTTTGACGCGCTCAGCCTCGCCGTGGCGGGCGACCGCGATCTCACCCGGCTCGTCGAGGACTTCAGAACCGCGTGGCACCTGCCTCTACAAGACCGTGCAGACGAAGAGCGTCAGCTCGTCGCCGACTGGAACGACTACCTCGAGCGGGTGAAGGTACCCCTGGAGCTGCAGATACCCATCGGCGCACGGACCGCGGACGGCAAGACACTCTGCGTCCTCGCCTACGCCATAGTCGCCGATTTTGAGGTGACCGGGTTTGACGCGCCCATCCAGGTGCGCCTGGGCAGCCGCGAAGATCGAATCAACATTGTGGAGGGCTACCTGGGCCACGCCAGCCGCCTGACACAACGCGCGTTCGTGACGGTGGACCGCGTCGCCAACGAGTCTGCGGACACGCTGTGGCCGCTTCTGGACGAGACGGACGACGCGTCACGGGACGAGCTTACGCGCCACTTCGCGGCCAAAATCCGAACCGAAATCGCGTCGGATCTCGATCCCGACGCGCTGGAAATCCTCAGGAGCACCGCGGGTTCAAGGCGAGCGCTCGTCGAGATCAAGGACACGCTTCAGGACCGACGCGCCGTGTGTAAATCCGGAATCGTGTTCCCGCTGTACCTGCCGGTTCGCGGCTACCGCACCGAGACCATCGACGACCTGCGCAACCGAGCCCAACCCGAGGGCACCGCATGCGCCCCCATCACCTTCCCTGAGCACGAGCGACTTCGCGATGCGAGCTGGGAGCTCGCCCACACGCCCGGAGTGCGGGAGGCGGTGCGGAAGCTCGCCGCAGTTGGCGCGCGGGGCACAG
>CALBXO010000271.1 GCA_937890335.1 uncultured Pseudomonadota bacterium
TCGTCCGGCGCTGTGGTGACGCGCGCGCACGGCGAGTTCCGGCTGGATGCCGAACGGTACGTTCCGGAGGGCGTCAACGCGTATTGGGTCCTCGGGGCCGCGCGCAGGGGCCAGATGGACCGGGTGGAGGCGCTGTTTGATACCCTGGTCGAGCGCCGCGTCACCCTGGTTCGCATCTGGGCCTTTGATCAGCGCCAGCGGAGCGCGATTCATCGTCGGGACGGGACGTTTGACGAAGATGCACTCGTCGCCCTGGACCACATTTTTGCGGCCGCTTCGAACCGCGGGCTGCGGCTGGTGGCCACCCTGTCCAACCAATGGGCAGATTTCGGCGGCCTTGCGGTCTACGCGGGCTGGGCCGGGGTGGAGATGGGGCCGGATGCCCTGGCGTCGCCGGCGGTGAGGGCGTCGCTGGCCGCGTACGGACGACACCTCGCGGCGCGGACCAACACCGTCACCGGCGTGGCCTACCGCGACGACCCCACGCTGTTTGGCTGGGATCTGGTGAACGAACTGCGGTGCGAGGGGTGTGCGCCGGGGCTCGCCTCCGCATTCCTGGCTGATGTGGCGGCCCGACTGCGCGAGGTGGACGACCGGCACCTGATCGGTGCGGGAGACGAGGGGTTCTCCGCTGAACACGGTGTGGATGTTCGGCGGCACTCCGCCACGGGGGAGCTGGATTGGGTGTCTGCGCACGTCTGGCCACAGCATTGGCGCACGCTGCCCAACGTGAACGGCGATCTGGACGGGGCGGGGCTGCGCGCCGCGACCGAGGGCCGCCGGTGGATCCGAACCCGCAGCGCGATCGCCCGTGAATACGACCTCCCGTTGCTGGTGGGGGAGTTGGGATGGCACAGAGAGCTCGGGGGCAAGCGTCGTCGCGCGGTGGTTCTGACGAGCTGGGTGGAAGAGGCGCGGAAGCACCGCGCCGGTTCGCTTGTTTGGGTGTTCGGAGACGACGAGTTCGAGGACTACGATGGGTACACAGTGCGGGAGGATGACGATGCTGCGCGGGTTTTTTGTCGCTAGCGTGGTCGCTGCGATGTTGGCGTCGTCGGCGACGGCGGGCGCGGATGAGACGGCTGCGCGCTACGTCGCCGCGTCCGTCGCCATGCAGTGCGCGGCCAGGAGTCCAGAGGCGTCCAAACCCGCACAGCGCGAGGCGCGCAACGACAAGCTGCTGCGCGAACATGGCTTCACGCGGGCGAGCTTTGCGCAGGCCGGGTTCACCCATGCTGGGCGGGCGCCGCTGGAGGCCGAGATTCGCCGCGGCGTCAGCCAATGCGGCAAAGCCGACGCGCCGAAGGGACGCTACGCGGGCGCGTTCAAGTCGGCGTCCGTCACAGGGCGCGCGGATCTGAACTTTACGAGCGGCGGAGTACGCGGCTCCGTGGTGGTGAAGTACCAGGGGCGGTCCATCGGCATCCCGATTCGCAACCACAACTTCAAGGCGGGGAGGGTGCAGACCGGCGGGAGCGCCAACCGAGCCAGCTACGCGCTCGTGATGAACCTCTCGGCGAGCGGAGACGAACTGGAGGCGCTGCTCGTCATCGACGGTGGGAAAGGGCCCGAGCGGCACCAGTTCACCATCCCGCGCAAGTAGGGCGGGTGGGAGGTTTTCAGTGATTCTTAGCTGTGGGAGGGCGAGAGCGCTGCCAGATCGCGCAGCTCGCGGGCGAGGCCCGGATCATCCTGCGCCAACGCAGCTTCTATCCCGGCTGCGAGGACCTTCTGTGCCGGCTCGGCATGCCCTTCATCAAACAGGGTCTCAGCAATGGTCGAGGCGAGCTCGGGCTCGGCGGCCGCGTGCGCTGTGACGGCATCCACCAAGGTCTTGGTCCCACGCGACACATCGCCGTACAGCACATCGGCCACGCCGCGGTAGCGCGCGACCTCGGTCGGGCTGTGGTCGGCGATGGACGCGTACTCATCAAAGAGTGCGAAGGCCCCATGGAGGTCGAGAGTGGCGACGACCCGCGCCAGCTCGAGGCGGATGTCGTTGTAGCTCAGGTACACACTGGGCTTCTCGGATTCACTGGCCAGAAGCGCCTTGACGGTCGCGATGAACCGCGCCTTTTCACCGAGGGCGAGCCAGCGCCTGGCGGCAGCCCAGCGCTGGATGGGGTCGTCGTCCTCGAACGACTGTGCGCCCAGGGCGGCGGTGTCGAGGGTCATGACCGTGTCGTGTCGGTTGACGATGGCAGCAGGGACGTCGTCCCAGTCGAAGTCCGCGTAGGTTGAGTCGTCGACGTGCAGGTCGGCGTAGTCATCTTCCCATCGGTAGGTTGTCGCGTCTGTCACCGGGCGTCCCTCCTGGAGTGGCTGGCTCCACAATAGGCACCTGACGACGCATGACAATGACGGGTGGCGGTGATATCTCTGCAAGGGGCGTGGAACGGGCGAGCCCCACCATGTCAGTCCTGATGACGAACACTGGCGTACAGATACTCGAGGTCGGTGACCTCGTCGCGACCCGGTATCGCCTGACCGAAGAGATCGGTCGCGGCGCCATGGGGATCGTGTACCGTGCAAACCAGGAGGAAATGAACCGCGAGGTAGCGCTCAAGACGCTGCTTCCGCAGGCCGTTTTCCACCCTCGGATGATCGCGCGCTTCAAGCGCGAGGTCCGCGTGATCAGCCAGCTCAAGCATCCCAACACAATCACGATCTTCGACTATGGCGATCTGCCCAACGGCTTGCTGTATTTTGCGATGGAGATGCTCGACGGTACCCCGCTCGGCACCGTCATCAAGACCGAAGGGTCGTTGGCGCCCGAGAGGGTGCGTCGCGTCAGCATGCAGATCCTCAAGAGCCTCGACGAGGCCCACTCCAAGGGGATCATTCACCGCGATCTGAAACCAGACAACATCTTCATTTGCGACGTTCACGGCGAGTCGGACTTCGTCAAGGTGCTCGACTTTGGCATCGCCAAGGCGCTGGACCCCGGCGGCGAGGAAGCTGTCGAGCTGACCGGGACGGGTATGAGCGTTGGGACGCCGGTCTACATGGCGCCCGAGCAGATCGAGCGGGAGGATGTGGCGGCGGCCACCGACCTCTACGGTCTTGGCTCCCTGATGTACGAGATGCTGTCCGGGCGCCCGCTGTTCCTGGGGACCAGCTGGATCGAAATCGCGATGAAGAAGCTGGGCGAGACCCCGGTGAAACTACGCGGCGACATCGTCTCCAGCGAGCTCGGCGGGATCATCGTCAAGGCGTTGCGACGCGATATGTCCGAGCGGTATCAGACCGCGCGGGAGATGCTGGACGACCTTGAGGCGGTCGGTGTCATCGAGTCCGGCGCGCTGCCCCCGACCCGCAAGGGAGGGATTGAGGCCGAGACGCCGATCGACGCGATGATCGTGGACACGCCGTTTGGCCCCCGCGTGGTGACCTCCCCCGGTGTCGACCTGTCGAAGTACGACAAGCCCAGAGAGCCAAAGCCGGACGATTCGACCCAGATTGACCGAAAGGCGCTGCTCGAAGAGGTCGAGCTGTCGCTCGACGAGGGCGAGATGGAGGACGAGCGGACGCGGGTGGAGTCCGCGCTGCTGGCGTCCGATGCGGAGACGTTTGACTACGGCGCCATGGGCGCGGACGGTGTGATCCTCTCCGACTCGGTGGAGATCCTGTCCGGGGACGCGATGGCGGAGGAGCCCACGCGCGTGCACTCGCACCGCGACGTGAACCCCGACGATGTGGACACGCGGGTTCGGCACCCGCAACCCATGCGGCGGGCCAGCGAGCCGATCCCGGACTTTGGCGACGACGCGGTCACACACGTCCACAACCCGACCGCGCGGCCGCTCACAGGGGACGACGTTCCGACCATGGTGCGGGAGTCGCTCCCGAGCGCGGTGGTGGCAGCCAAGCTGCCGTCGCAAGCCAGAGGCGTAATTGTCGAGCTCAACTCCGAGATGGACGAGTCGGACCCCGCGCCCCGCGGCGCGACCCGTCTGGACATCCAGCTGTCGGCGTCATTGGACGAGGGAGACCCCGCGCCAGCGCCGACGCCGGAGATTCTGCCGGTGGTCCACGCTCTGGCCCCTCCCCCTGCGAGGGTCGTGGTGGCCGAACCCGAGGTCAGACCGGCGCCGCTGGAAGCGCAGGGCGGGTTGCTGACGACCCAAAACACCCTCTTGCTGATGGCGGGCCTGGCCATCATGTTCATGCTGCTGCTCGCGGTTGTTTTGCTCATCACCGCCGTTCTCCTCATGGGGTGACGGCGGTCCCCGGCGGGTCCGGGTGCGACGGATTGCCTCTCATGTTCCACTCGATCTTTCCCGGCTTCGGTCCCAGCGGCGTAGTCGTTCTGGCGGGTATCTCGGGCTCTGGGAAGTCCACCTGGGCCCGCGCGGCGCTGCCTGGAATCCACATCCTCTCCAGCGACGGGCTCCGGAAGGTTCTGACCGACAGCGAGGAGCACCAGGACTGTTCGCGGGATGCGTTCGACACGCTGGAGGCGCTGGCTGAGCTACGGCTGAAATGGGGCCGGATGGTCGTCGTGGACGCCACGAACCTCAAGCGCTCTGTTCGCAAGACCTGGCTGGCGCTCGCGCGCAAACACAATGTGCCGGCAGTGGTCGTATTCTTCGATACACCTCCAGAGGTCTGCGCACGGCGGCAGCTGCTGCGGGATCGGCGTGTGCCTCTGTCGGTCCTGGAACGGCAGGCCAATGCGCTCGACAGCCTGGTGCCGAACCTGGTGGAAGAGGAGTGGGACGGGGTGGCCCGCGTCTACGCGCCAGTGGACGCGAGCGCCGGTGACCTGCTGGAGTACGAGCTGCTGCGGGCCTACCGGGCGCCTGCCGTTGTCCCTCTTCCGCTCGGCGGCGCGCTGGTGCGGCGCGACCGGGTGGACGTGATTGGAGACGTGCATGGTTGCCACGAGGAGCTGCTGGAGCTGCTGGGGGTGCTCGGCTACGCCCAGAGCCCGACCTGGGCCCACCCCGACGGGCGCTTCGCCGTCTTCGTGGGCGATCTCTGCGACCGTGGTCCCGATTCGCTGGGCGTGATCGAGACCGCGCGGTCGATGGTCTCTGCAGGGTGCGCGCTGGTCGTGCTCGGCAACCACGACGACAAGCTGCGACGTTGGGCGCGCGGCAACAACGTCAAGGTCGCCCACGGCCTGGAGAGCACGGTCTCGGAGTTCGCGTCGCTGCCGGACGACGCCCTGCGCGCGCGGAAAACCGAGGTCAGAGGGTTCCTCGAGTCCTTGCCCATGTGGGTGTTGGCCGATCCCCAGCCAGGTAGCGGTGCCGACTCCGGTAGTCACGGGGCTCGACTCGCCGTCACCCACGCCGCGTGGAAGCCCAGCCTGCTCGGTGGGCCCAAGGGCAAGGTGCGCTCGTGGTGCCTGTACGGGCCCAATACGGGCGCGACCGTGGACGGGCTGCCGCAGCGGTTGGATTGGAAGCCGGAGTACCCGGCGGATGGCCCGTTGTGCGTTGTGGGGCACACCGCCTTCGACGGGCCGGTCGTGGAACGTCATAACACCGTGTGCGTGGACACGGGATGCGTCTTTGGCGGCAAGCTCAGCGCCTACCGTTGGCCGGAGCGGGAGGTGGTCCAGGTGGCCGCGCGCCGCACGTATTACGACAAGGCGCTCGAGGCGGAGCCGCGACTGTGGGACCCAAAGGAAGTGGGGCTGCACCAGGAGACGCAGCCGCCCGAGCCCCCGCCTGTGCAAGTGGGCCCGTCGGCGCTGTTTGACCTGCGAATCCCAGAGCTTCTGGGCCGACTTCACAGCTCGCCTGCCGACGTCCTGCGGGCGATCCATGACGATCCGAAGCTGCTCAAGCGCACCGCCCATGGGCTGGTGCTCGCCAATGCCAGCAAGCTCCTCTTCACGCCCGAGGCTGAACACCAATTGTATGCCAAGGGCATCGTCTACCAGACCGAACCGTGGGCCGCAGTCTCCCTGCCGTATCTCAAGATGTACAACTACGGCGAGCGCGAGGACGCGTACCTGCTCGCGGGCGAGTTGGCGGGGCGGCCCGATGTGGACGTGCGGTTCAACGAGAAGCTCGACGGGTCCATGGTCCAGACCTTTGCGCACGCAGGTCAGGTCCTGGTGACGACCCGAGGGATGATGGACGGTGTGGTGCTGGAGGGTATCACAGGGTTTGACTACCTCGGGGCCGCGCGCCGGATTCTCGCGCGGCAGACGCCTGCGGCGCTCGACCCGGCGCGCGTGGCTGGCGTGACGCTGATGTGGGAACTCATCCACCCCGAGGCCCGCATCGTGACGGACTACGGGGCGAGAGAGGATCTGGTCCTGACTGGGGCCCTGGATCTGCGCGACGGTGTGCCGTTCTACATGGGCCGTGCAGCTCTTGAGGCCTTGGCCAACGACCTTGGTGCGCCCGTCGCGCCCGAGGTTGAGCTCCCCGGCGAGCATCTCGCCGATCGCCTTGAAGCGTTGGCGGCGATGCTCGACGGAACCGACCGTGAGGGGGCAGTGCTGACGTTTGAGGGCCCCGACGACGGCGGGCGTCGGGTCGTGCTTCATCGGGTGAAGGTCAAGGGAGCCAGCTACCTGCGCCTCATGCGGTTGTTTGCCTACTGCACCTACGACCGAACGCGCGAGTACCTGGAGGCCAACCCGGACATTGACTCCTGGGAGGCATTCAAGGGGTTCCTGGAGTCGCAGGGAGCCGAGGCCGTCCCGGAGGAGGTGTTGAGCGGCTACCGCATGCACTACGCGGCCTGGACGCGGTACCAGGCGACGTCGGAGCGGCTGGTGCAGGGAGGCGTCAGGCTTCTCCAGCTCTTTGCCGGGGCCAGTGGCGCGATGCCGGCCCAGTCGGAGCGGGACGCGTACAAGGCGTGGCGCAAGGCGCTCGCGAGCTGGGTGATGGGCACCTGCAAGGAGCTCGGCTGGTTGGTGTTTGCCGCTGCCGATGACCGGCTGGACGTGGCCTTCGTACACCGCAAGTTCCGCGGTGATGCTGAGGCGTGCGCGGATACTCTGACGGCCTTGCACTCGATCGAGGGGGCCGCGCCGTCGTGACTGAGCAGGCACGGGTTCTGGGTGCTCGGGCAGCCATGGCCGTGGTCGCCGGGTCCATGCTGGGAATCGGCATTTTTCTGACCCCGCGGATTGTCGCGACGCAGATGCAGAGTCCCGTGGCGTTCTTCGGCGTCTGGCTGCTCGCAGGGGTCGCTGCGTTGTGCGGAGCGGTCGCGTATGCGGAGCTGGCCACGATGATGCCGCGCGCCGGCGGCGACTACGTCTACCTGCGGCGAGCCTACGGTCCGAGCGTCGCCTTTGGCGCGGGTTGGGTTCTGTTTGGGGCGGTGTTCACAGGGAGTATCGCCGCCCTGGCAGTGCCCCTTTGCCAGTATCAATTGCCCGCGCTGCTCGGAATCGATCTCTCCGCATCGGTCGCCGGGCCTGTGAAGGCGCACAGCGTGGTCGCCATTGGAATCGTGCTGCTCTTTACCGCTGTGAACGCGGCTGGGACGAGGCTGGCTGCGCTCGTTCAGGATTTGACGACCTGGATTCCCATGGCCGGCTTTGCCGTGTTCGCGGTCTGGGTTCTCGTTGCCGGGCCGGAGCCCGTGGTCGCTCCAATTGTGAGCTCAGCTCCGTCTTGGCCCACGCTCAGTGGGTTCGCCGTTGCCTTCATGGCGGTCTATTTTGCGTACTCGGGCTGGAACGGCGTGATCTACGTCGCCGGCGAGGTTCGACGGCCCGGCCGCAACATTCCCATTGGCGTAGTTGGCGGCACGGTGGCGGTGATGGGTTTGTACGTGCTGATGTGCGCGGCCTTCGTGGCGGCGCTGGGGATGTCGGGCCTGACCGGCGCCTTTGAGGCGGGGACCACCGTGGCCACGGCCACCGCCGGCCCGGCTGCCGGATACATTGCGACGCTCCTGATCGCGTTTGGGCTCATGGGGACGCTCAACGGCACCATCCTCGGTGGTGCGCGGGTGGCGATGGCCATGGCCGAGGACGGTGCGCTGTGGCGCGGCTTTGCTGCCCAGACAAGTCGGGGTGTTCCGGAGCGGGCGTTGTGGGGGCAGAGCGCCTGGGCGTGCGTGTACATCTTGTCGGGCACTTTCGAGCAGATTCTGAACCTGGTCAGCCTGGCGATGATGGTCATGGGAGCGCTGACCGTGGCCGCCGTGTTCGTGCTGCGAAGGCGCGATCCCAACGCGGTGAGGCCGTACCGCGCCACGGCCTATCCATGGACGCCGGCCGTGTTCCTCGGTGTGAGTGCGTTTGTGGTGGTGGCGATGCTCCTGCGCGCGGTCGCCAAACCCGAGGCGGAGTCACTCTACCCGTTGCTGGGGCTGCCGCTGTTTGGGCTGGCTTACGCCGCGCACCGCGGCGCGCGGGCGCTCAAAACTCGCCGCGGCTCTTGACCCAGCGGCTGGGGTTCGGGATGTCGCCCGTGCCGGCGAGGCGCTCGGGGAGGGTGCGGGCGACCTGCCCGCCGGCAGCCGAGGCGAGCGTCGAAGCGCGCTCAAAACACTCGCGCGCCGCCTCAAGATCGCCCGCCGCGCCGCACGCCTGGCCGCGAATCCGCCACCACAGGACACGGTGGCTGGTCTGTCTCGGCGGCGAGCCCCCAAAGATGTTGTCACACACTGCGCGCAACTGACCGCCGCGGCCCTCCCGCAAGGCAATGGCCGCGGTGTGCGTCAGGCATTGCACCAGCCCGGTCTCGTCCATTTCCTCGGTGGCGCGCTCCGTCGCGAGGACAATGAACCGGGAGGCGGTGGCGGTGTCCCCCATACTCTGGTGCACGCGTCCCGCCGCCAGCGCGCTGCGCCACCCCAGACCGGGCGGTTTGTCGGCCTGGCAGGCGCGCCAGATCTTCTCGCTGGTCTCCACTGCGCGCAGAGCGGGCTCGTGTTCACCAGTGCGCACGTGGACCTCGGCCAACAGGAGCAGGAGCTCTCCGGTCATCGGTCCGGGGGTCGGGGCGATGCGCAGGGCCTGGGTCGCGACGTCGCGTGCTGTGTCTAGATCACCGTCGCTGAGCGCCGCCCGCACCAGGGTGTAGGCGGCCATCAGACGCAGGGTCGGGTCGGTAAACTCCTCTGGATTCAGCTCTTCGCACGCGACCCCATTGCGCCGCCCAGCAAACTCGGCGATCCCGGTCTTGAGACGCAGCTCCTCCGCGGGGCCGTTCGTCGCGCTGCGAGCGATGCGATACCAGTCTGCGGCGCGTCGCGGCGCGCCCGCGACGAGGAAGCGGTCCCCCAGCCGTGTCGCCGCGCGGCGGGCGACGTGTGTATCCGACACCCGGTGCGCCGTGATCGCCCGAGCCAGAACCTCTGTCCCGTCGGACAACATCCGCTCGAAGGCGCGGAGCCGAATCGGCAGCCGGTCCTCGTCTGCGACGGCCAGCCGGGCGGTGTTGTACAGCGCGGCGGAGACGAACCGCCACCACCTGCCTGAAGACATGGGTCGCACCCAGGAAGGTAGCTCGCCGAGCGACGCCTGGTAGCGGTTCACGTCGGCCCCCAACCAGGACGTCTGGAAGCACTCCCCCGTGCACGCCGCGTGGCTGAGGAGGTGGCGCTGCGCCTCCGAGAGCTCGGCAAAGCTGAGCGCGAGGACCTCGGCGAGCGTGCCGCCGGCCCCCGGCGCCAGTTGGCTTGCGTGGCGCAGGTACAGCGGCAGTCCCTGTGACGCCCGCAGGATGTGCCGGGTCACGGCGGGGTCACGCTCAGCGGGAGACAGCGACGCCCACAGGGCAATTCTGTCGTCCGTACTCAACCTGGCGACCTCGAGCCACTCGGCCTCCACGCGATCCTTCGTCTTCTCGGTCCGGGCGGTGAGAAGGAGCAGGACGGGCGCGTGACGCGAAGCGTGAACCAGGCCCTTGATGGCGGCGAGGCTGGCCTCGTCGGCGCGATCGACGTCCTCCAGCACGAAAACGCAGCCCGAGGGGCCGGCGACCGTCTGAGCAAAGGCCGAGACGGCGGCGGTGAACGCCATCTTGCGCTCGAGCGGGCCGGCCAGGTGGAGCGCGCGCAGCAGCTGGGCTGGTGGCAGAGCGCCCTCGTGGTCCTGGTTCATGGCGACCCAGGGATCGGCGTCCGTGCCGGAATCCCACTGGTTCGCGATGACCTTGACGTGTTCGGTGGGGACGCCCAGGACCAGAAGGCCGTCCATCAGGGAGTTTCGGGTGACGAGCTCGCCGGCCGGCACCGCCATCTGCGCCACGAGGTCGAAGACGGAGCGGTAGGGTCTGTCGTCGAGTCCCGGGTGGGCCTCGGCCAGCACCGCCGGTGTGCCCGGTGCCGCGATCTGGACGATGCCACGGCACAGTTCGCTCTTGCCGACGCCCGCTGGGCCGGTGAGGATGAAGGCCGCTCCGTTTCGGCCTGCGCGGACATTGGTCAGGGCCTCCGAGACCTGGTCCCAGGCCACGGCGCGTCCAGACAGTGTGGAGCGCATGTTGAGGTTGGGGCTGCTGTCGTCAGCCGCCGTCTCACTGGCGGCGATCCCGAGGCCCCCCGGACCGCTGACCACCTCAAAATCGCCGTCGACTCTGATCTTCTGGTAGGCGCCCGTCAGCCGGTCCGCCTGGGCCTCGTCCACCCGGATGTGGCCCGGCGCGGCAGCGCGGGCGAGGCTCCGCGCGACGCTGATACAGGCGCCGTCAGGTACAGGGCCGGACCCTGCCATGTACCCAGGGATCGGCCCACGTGCGATTCCGCAGGCCATCTGCGTGTCAGGGAAGTGGACGTGGACTTTGTTGATCAGCGCCAAGGCCGTGCTGGCGGCGCGAGCAATGGCCGTGGAGTTGGGCGGGTCCTGGAAGAGCACAAACGCGGTCGGACCGTCAGGTTGGGTGAGCACGCCGCCGTGTTCCCTGGCGTATCGGTCCACGAGATCCCAGACGAGCATCAGGCGCTCCACCTGTGTCCTGATGCCCGACGCGGCGGTGAAGTCCACGCGAGGCCGCAGCGCGAGGACGGTCCACGGTCGCTCCACGCCGCCCACCTGCGGCAGCGATCCGCTGGTGGTTCTGGCCGACGCTCGGCGTTCCTCCAGCGCACGTTTCACATCCGCTCGGAAGGCTGCGGCGTTCTCGTACCTCTCGTCCGGATCGTTCGCGAGCGCCTTGAGGCAGATGGCGTCCAGGTCTGGGAGGATCGGCAGCTCCGGCCGGACCACAGAGGGGGCCTCAGGGGCTTCCGACGCGCGCCGAATCAGCATCTGGCTGGGTCCGGCGTTGCCGTGGGGGAGGGCGCCGGTCAGAAGCTCGTAGAGGAGGATGCCAGCTGCGTAGACATCCGCTCGGGCGCCGACGGGAGCACATTTGACCTGCTCCGGAGACATGTACGCGGGGGTACCGATGGGACCGCTGGGGTCGATTCCTGAGACCCCGTTGTCGCTGCTGCTGGTGACGATGTGGGCCACACCAAAGTCCGCCAGCTTCACAAAGTCCTTCTCGCCCGCGACAGACTCAATGAGGACATTCTGCGGTTTGATGTCCCGGTGGACGATGCCGCGTCGGTGCACCTCCTCGAGCGCCGCGAGCATCTGGAACAAGAGGTTGAGAGCCCGCGTCGCCGGGAGCGCCTTCCCGCGCGTAGCCTGCAGGAGAGACGTTCCGCGGACGTACTCCATGACGAGGTAGAGCGATCCGTCCGGTGCGTTTCCGAAGTCCAGCACGCTGACCAGATTCGGGTGGCGCAATTGGCTCAGGAGGCGCGCCTCCTGTCGGAACCACTCCTTGTCGCGGGCGGTGGGTTGTCGGTGGGATTGGAGGCGCTTGACGGCGACCTCCCTGTCCAGGCGCAGCTGGGTGGCGAGATAGACGACGGCCATGCCGCCGCGCCCGAGGACCGAGTCGATGCGCAGGTCGCCGTCGAGGACCTCGCCGAGGAAGGTGTCCGTGGGCCACTCGACCTCGCACTTTGCGCAGCGCTTGGCGTCTGGCGCCACAGATGTCCCGCAGATGCGGCAAGGGTTGCTGCCGTCTGGAAGCTTGCGAGGCTTCGTGTTTGAGGAGGACGGGTGTGGGGGCTGTGTCACAGTGCCCCCAGTGTCGACCAGGACGGGCGAAAAGGGGAGTTTTTCGGCGTTGGAATCGGGATCAATCCACCGGGTGTCCAGGCGGGTACAACGGGAGAAGCTCCATGCCCTCCTTGAAGTCCGCGCACGATTGATACCGATCGCCCAGTTCCAGTCGAAGGTAGCGTTTGTTCGCCCTGCGCATTCCGAAACTTGTGCTGAGGTTCAACAGCCGGGGGTGCACCCGCTCGAACCCTTCCTCCACCACTTCATGGCCATGGACGCCCACATCGCAAGTCCGGAACCCGGCTGCTGCGAGTGTGGTCAGGAACTGTTCCGTGCCCTCCAGCGACGATCCGCGCCGCCACAGGAGCTCGCCGAGCAGGTCGTAGCGATACATGGCGTAGAGGGGAACCCGCTCGTAGCCTCGCAGTGAGAGCGCCTCGAGTGTGTCGCGGTCAAAGTGGCGCTCGGGGGGAGCACCGTGGGTGAAGGAGACGCCGCACGTGCTGGTTGCGATCAGCGGCAGGCGCCCGAGGAGCTCTCGGAGGCCCGGCAGCTCTTGCGGTTCCATCGTCGCCTCCATCGCCCCGGACTCATCCAGGTGAAATTTGGAGACGACAGGACCGCCAACATGCGCGTGGTCGTGGTTGCCGAGTAGGCTGGTGACGCGATCGGGGAACTCGTCCATCAAAGTGGCGAGTTCACGGTAGACCTGCGCCGACTCGTCTGGATACCAGTCCGCAAGGTGCTCGTAGAGGATGGTCCATTCTGCTTTGGAGACCGCGGGACCGTGGAAGAGGTCGCCGAGGAAGAGGAGGGTCGCGTCGGACTCGGCCCGGAACAACTCCACCATCCGGCGGTAGTCCTGCAGGTTGCCGTGCAGGTCTGAGCACACAAGGAGGACGCCGGGTCCCTGGACGTCGGCGACGCGCAGTTCGGTGGTGAAGGTGGCCACGTGGGTCCACGTTACCTCGACCGCGACCCATAGGCCAAGCGTTTGTAACGAAGGAATGCCGCCAGCGCGTGCCGATACCTTCGGCGCTTGGTGTACGAGTAGCCGAGCATGAGGTGGAGTACCGGGGTGTCCGCAGCGTAGACCTCGTCCTCAGCCAGGGTCGTGAGCATCCGGTGGGCGAGTTTGTAGCGCCGGGTGCGGTGCAGCAACCACGCCGCAGCGAGCGTTGCCTCGGGGTCGTCGAAGATGTCGTCGGTCTGTGGGAACTCAGCGTACAGGAGCTCGGCGGCGCCCAGGTGCGACTCCTGCGCGACGCCCGAGGTCAGGATGTGTCGGATGGGGCTTGCGGCAGTGGGCCATTGGGCGACAACGCGCGCATCGTCGGCGCCGCGCGCGGACAGCCTGGCCGCGAAGGAGACATCCCGCGCGAGCCGGGACTCTCCGCGGGCATCGGCCACCTCGGCGAGCGCCGCGGCCAGGTTCTGTTTGCCTCCGCCAAAGGCGGCCGCGGCGAGGCGGGCCAGGCGATCCGCGGGCCAGGCGTCGTGGTCATCCAGATCTTGGAGCAATGGACGGATGTCGCCGTAGATGGCGTCCCCGTAGTAGATGCGGGCAAAGAAGTGGTCGGCCTCCTTGTAGCGGACCAGATCCTTGGGAGCTTCAAACTCGAGGATGCCGTTGTCATCGGTGTTGATGACAATCTCGTGCCCGAGTTCCTGCTCCCGGTCCGTGACGAAGGTCGCCATCTCTTCCGGGCCGAGAAACAGGAGCGCGTACAAGTCGTCCGCCGACCGGACGCTCGCCCGCTCAAGCTCGCTGCGGACCGAGCGGTCGGCGAACGCGAGTGGCATCCCGCCGGCGTCCAGCTGCATCGGGACTTCTGAGCCGATGAGGACGAGGTCCGTGCCCTTGGGTTGGCTGGAGAAGGCCAACGCATGGGGAAACGCTGCGCGGAAGGTCTTGATGACCCGTGCGACATTCTCAGGCCGCATCTCATAGAGCTGAACCCATTGGCAGAACACGCCGCCGGGGGCGAGTTTACGGCGCGCCCGCAGGAAGTGTTCCCGTGTGAACAGGCTCGCCACACCCGCGATCCAGGGGTTGGAGGGCTCGCTCACGATCACGTCGTACTTGTCGTCGGTGTACTCCAGAAAGTTGCGCCCGTCGGATTCGACAACGCGGATGCGGGGGTCGTCCAGGGCCGCGTGGTTGTAGGGGTCAAAGGCGCGGCTGGCATCCAACATCGCGGCCTCGATCTCGACGACATCGAGCCGCTCAAGGGGCCAGGCCAGGGCGGCTCCCGCGGTGACGCCACTGCCAAAGCCCACCATCGCAGCGGTCTTTGGCGGCGCGTAGGTTCCGTTCGCGCGGGCGGCGCGCGCCGTTTGCGTCGTCTCGTGCAGTACGAATGGCAACAGACCCACCAGGATCTGGGTGGCCATGTCGGCGTCGTTGGAGGCCTCGGGTTTGCCGTTGGCTTTGAGCGTCAGCAGCTTCCCGCGGCGCTCGACGCTGATGGTCGCGGCGACGCCATCTCGGTAGAAGATGAGCTCCGGAGCGTCCCGTTCAAAGCTCTTGCGCGTGAAAACCTCCCGCGACCAGTACACGCGGAATGCACCGCTGGACAGCCGGGCCAGATCGAGCTCCGGCGCGAGCACAATGGCGGCAATGCACGCGGCGGCGAGCCCGGCCAACGCGGTGGCTCGGCGGGGCCCCGGTCGCGAACGCAGGCTCAGGAAACCCAGTACGCCAGCGGCTGCGAAGTTCAGGCCGAGGGTGCACATCATGGCCGTGCGCAGGCCCAGCAGCGGCATCAGGACAAAGCCAGAGGCAAAGGAGCCGACGATCGCACCGAGTGTGTTGATCGCGTAGGTGCGGCCCACGATGCCACCCCCGCTGCCACCCTTGGGCATGGCGTCGGACACGACGCGGATGGCCAGTGGAAACGCCGCGCCCTGGAGCAGCGTCGGTACGAGGACGACCAGGGACACCAGGCCCACGCCGTAGGTCCACACGCTCATGGGGCTCGGCGTCCCCGAGCGAAGGTGCTCAAAGAGCAGTCCGGGCGTCAGTCCCAGAGTGTAGAAACACGTCGCGGCCGCCAGACAGACCCCCGCCTGCGTCAGCGCCAGGACAAAAAGTGGGTCTCGGATGCGTCCGAGGAGGGCGCTCATCACCGCGCTACCGCCGGCGAGCCCCACCAGGAACGTCGAGAGAATCACCGTGAAGCTGTACGTGCTCGAGCCGAGCACCATGACGTAGGCGCGCGTCCACAGCACCTGGTACGTCATGCTCACGGCCCCTGCGACGGCGAAGCAGCCGAGCACCCATTTGACCTGCGTAGGCACGAGGGGGCGCCCCGGGGAGTGCACATCCTGTGGGGGAGCGGGATGACCCCCACCCCAGCGCCAATCCGTGGCGACGACCACGGCGCACAGCGCCATGCTGACCACCGCGAAGACCGCGTTGCACGCGGAGAGTCCCAGCGCGGGCAGCAACAGGAATCCGCTGAGCGCTGTGCCCGCGCAGGCTCCAATCGTATTGGTGCCGTACAGCAGCCCGGCGGAGGACTCCCAGTCGTCGCCTTGCCGTGCGACAAATTCCGTGAGCAAGGGCAGCGTCGCACCCATGCACGTCGTCGGTACGAGCAGGACCAGGAACACCAGGGCGAAGCGCAGCAAGCTGAACAGGTAGAAGTCGTCGTAGAGGTGCACAAACAGAGGCGCGTACAGGGCCGGAAGGGCCTCCAGGACGATGGGCACGAGCAGCGCGAAGCCGCCGATGCCAGCCTCCATGAGCCCGTACCACCGGAGGGGACGGTCAAGTCGCTTGGCGAGTCTCCCGCCCACTTCGCTTCCCAGCGCCAGCCCAGCCATGAACGCTGTCAGCAGCGCGCTGAGCGCGAACGTGGTGGAGCCAAAGACCTGCATCAGCATGCGGCTCCAGATGACCTCGAAGACGAGGCCGCTGGTGCCGCTGATCAGGAAGAAGAAGAAGACGAGTGGGCGTCGGCTCAGCACGTGGTGGGGCGTCAGGGGGAGGTGGGGCGTCAGGGGAAGTCGCTGTCCGTATCGCCGAGCAGGTCACGGCCGCGCTTGTTCTCCTTGGCGGGGGCCACCTCGTCCTCGGGCGCGTCGCCAATCTCCCCGCTGCCTGCGGTACCTACGCGTGTGAGCCGCACTTCTACGGCGGACCCCGTCGGCGCGAGAGCCTTCTTGGCGACGATCTTGGAGGTTTTCCCCTCCCAGACGTACTCGCTGTCGGTGATGTGACGCGCCTTGCCCCACCGCGCCTCGAGTTTGGCCAGCATCTCCTTCCAGGCGTCGTAGGCCTCCGGGCGGCGGTTCTGCCACCGAAGCATCACGGTGTGCAGCCCGTCTTTGCCGAACACCCACTGGGCATCCACGTCAGAGCCCTCGAGGGTGTTGGCGGTGCGGACGACCACGTCCTGCGTCTCGATGGTCTTTCGGATGTCTTTGAGCTTGAGCGTCTTGCGCAGGCCCTTGTCGGCCTTGACGAAGCTCTCCGCCGTGACCCCCCAACCTGCACCACCCCAGCCGTCTGGTTCGTTGTCGAACGCCATGGCGGGCGACGCGGTCAGCGCGCAGAGAGCGGTGACCACGGTCGCGAGAAGGAATTGTCGGAGTCTGTTCTGTGTCATGGTCTGCCCGGTGCTGCTCAGCCTGCGTCAGGGTGGCGCAAAGCCTGTGCGCGTGCAACAGCGCGCGCATGGCCGTCGGCGGCCAAGGAGGAAACCCGTCCAGTTGTGGTAGTCTTCCGCCATGGTGGAGTCCAAGTACAAAGGCGCGGCGGGCGGGTTCAAGGCGGTCAAGATTTCCGCCGTGCACGTCGCGCGGGAGCTGGGGTTGTGGAGCGGCGGCAAGCTGCTGCTGAAGGTGAACCAGAAGGACGGTTTTGACTGTCCGGGCTGCGCCTGGCCGGACCCGGAGCACCGGTCGTCGTTCGAGTTTTGCGAGAACGGCGCCAAGGCTGTCGCACACGAGGCGACCACGCGCCGGGTCGGTCCAGACTTCTTTGCGCGCCACAGCGTCGACGAGCTGCTGGCCAAGGACGACTTCTGGCTCGAGCAGCAGGGCCGGCTGACCCATCCCATGGTGCGTGAACCGGGCGCCTCCCACTACACACCCATCTCGTGGGAAGGCGCGTTTGCCCGCGTCGGGGCCGCCCTCCAGCGGCTCGACAGCCCGGACGAGGCGGCCTTCTACGTCTCGGGACGGACGAGCAATGAGGCCGCGTTCGCGCTGCAGCTCTTTGTGCGGATGTACGGGACCAACAACCTGCCCGACTGCTCCAATATGTGCCACGAGTCCAGCGGGAAGGGCCTGTCCGAGGTCATCGGCGTCGGCAAGGGCACCGTGGGACTGCACGACTTTGAGGCCACGGACGCCATCTTCGTCATTGGTCAGAACCCGGCCACCAACCATCCCCGGATGCTGACGATGCTCCAGGCGGCGGCGCGCCGCGGATGCAGAATTGTGTCGGTGAATCCCCTCAAGGAGCCCGGCCTGGCTCGCTTTGCGCACCCGCAGGAGATCTCGGGGCTGCTCGGTGGCGGGACGGTGCTGACCGACACCTGGGTCCGGGTGCGCATCGGCGGCGACATCGCGTTCTTGAAGGGGCTGCAGAAGGAGGTTCTCGCGCGGGGGGCACAGGACGACGACTTCATCCGCGAGCACACAGACGGGTTCGACGCGTTCCGGGCAGAACTCGACGCTGTGGGCTGGGACGAGATCACCGCGCAGTCGGGTGTGTCGCGCGAGCAGATCGCCGAGGTCGGTGCGCTGTATTCCGAGGCCCCGAGCGCCATCGTCTGCTGGGCCATGGGGCTGACGCAGCACAAGTTTGGTGTCGCCAACATTCAAGAGGTGGTCAACCTCCTGTTGCTGCGCGGCAATATGGGCCGGCCTGGCGCAGGCGCTTGTCCCGTGCGTGGCCACAGCAATGTCCAGGGCGACCGGACCATGGGCATCACGGCGCGCCCCAAGCCCGCGTTCCTCGACAAGCTCGGGGAGGTCTGCGGCTTTGAGCCACCCCGCGAGGCCGGTGTGGACAGCGTGCAGGCCATTGAGGCGATGCACGATGGCCGCGTGAAGCTGTTCTTCTCCATGGGCGGCAATTTCCAGGCGGCGGCGCCGGACACGGCGTTCACGGACGCGGCCCTGCGCCGGACCGAGCTCACGGTCCAGGTGAGCACCAAACTCAACCGGTCCCACCTCGTCACCGGAGCCAGCGCGCTCATCCTGCCGTGCCTGGGCCGCACCGAGCGCGACGAGCAGGCTGGCACGGCGCAGTTTGTCAGCGTCGAAAACTCGATGGGCATCGTGCACATGTCCCGCGGGGGGCGGGACCCAGCCAGTGACCAGCTGCTCAGTGAGCCTGCGATTGTGGCGAGGCTGGCGCTGGCCACGCTTGGGAAAGGTGGGGTCTGGGACGGACTCGCGGAAGACTACGACAGGATCCGAGCGCTCATCGCCCAGGTCGTGCCGGGCTGCGAGGACTACAACGAGCGGGTTCGGGTCCCCGGCGGCTTCCTGCTGCCCAATGGCGCCCGCGACCGCAACTTCAAGACCTCCGTGGGCAAGGCGCGCTTCAAGGCGCACGCGCTGCCGAATGTCCGGCTGGACGCTGGCCAGCTGCTCATGATGACCATCCGCTCACACGACCAGTACAACACGACCATCTACGGGATGGATGACCGGTATCGCGGGGTGTACGGGGAGCGATGGGTCGTGTTTGTGAACTCTGACGACATGGCCGAGCGTGGGTTGGCGGAGGGCCAACGCGTCAGTCTGCACAGTCATTTTGACGGGGTGGTTCGAGAGCTCGCCGGGTTCAAAGTCACCGCCCACGACATCCCGCGGGGATGCGTTGCCACGTACTTTCCGGAGGCGAATCCGCTGGTACCGGTCGGCAGCGTGGCCGACGGGAGTAATACACCGACGAGCAAGTCGGTCGTTGTAACGCTTCACGCCTGAGCTGGCTGACGTGGTCAGCCCTTGGTGGTCTTGACCGGGACCTTGCCCTTCTCGTAGCGCTTGCGATCGCTGTGGTCGAGGTGGAACTTCCGGATGCGGATGGCCGCCGGCGTCACTTCCACGATCTCGTCGTCGCCGATGACCTCGAGGGCGGCCTCCAGGCTCAGCTCGCGCGGAGGCGTCAACTTGAGCGCCTCGTCGGTGCCGCTGGCCCGCACATTCGTGAGCTTCTTGCCCTTGCAGGGGTTCACGACAAGGTCGTTCTCGCGGCTGTTCAGGCCCAGGATCTGCCCGCCGTAGACGGCGACCCCCGCGCCGAGGAACATCACGCCGCGCTCCTGCAGGTTGAACAGCGAGTACGCCCGCGTCTCGCCCTGCTCGAGCACGACCAGGGCGCCCTGGCTGCGTCCTGGCGTCTCCCCGCGGTACGGACCGTAGTGGTCAAAGTTATGGTACATGACGCCGGTTCCGCGGGTCATGGTCAGGAAGTCGTTCCGGAACCCGATGAGCCCGCGGGTGGGAATCTCATACCGGAGTCGGGTGGTGCCGTTCTCGCCCACCACCATGTCCAGCATCTGGCCCTTGCGCTGGTTGAGCACGTCGATGACGCTGCCGCTGTACTCGTCGTCGACGTCGACGACGAGGTCCTCGATGGGCTCCTGTTTGACGCCGTCCTTCTCGCGGATGATGACACGGGGACGGCCGTCACCCATCTCGTAGCCCTCCCGCCGCATGGTCTCGAT
>CALBXO010000272.1 GCA_937890335.1 uncultured Pseudomonadota bacterium
GAGGAAGAACGCGTCCCGCTGGTTGGTCAGGTCCCGCGCCAGGTTGTGAAGCGCATCGTCGTCCGGATGGTCGGCCGCCAGATCCACCGCCTGCGCCGAGGCGAGCTCGCTGACGCGGCGCAGCGCAGTCCTCTCTGCGCTCAAGTCCACGCCATCGCGCGGGTCCACCGGGATCTCGCGGATGCGACGAAGCGCGACGGCGACGAGTCCCAATTGGGTTGGGTTCAGGTGGCGACGGGACGAGTCCACGGCGGCGTCGAGCAGCGCAACGGCCCCCCGCGCCATCGGCACGGGGCGCTCCGAGAGGCGCGCGTCGTGCGCACGCAGGACGGCACGGATGAGGCGGTCGGTGGTGGCGCCGTCCGTGCGTCGCAGCCGGGCAACCCGGCCCTCCCGCTCCCGCAGGTAGTCCACGGCGGTGGCACTGAAACGGCAGTCAAAGGTCAGACGCAGCAGCCCGTCAAAGTCGTCCAGGCCCTTGGCAGACGCGTGGTCGCAGGGTCTCATATCGGGCAGCGAGACGGAGACAACAATGGGCCCCGCCTGCGTCGCCCCCACCTCGCGCAGCGTCCTGCGCAGCGACTTCTCGCGCGCAACAACCTCGTCAAGGAGCGACTCCAGGTCCGCCAGCCGCGCGCGGTACAGAGCTGGATTGCGCACCTTGAGCTGCTGGACCTTGCGCGGAAACCGGGTCAGCGTCACCACCTGTTCAAGCAGCTCTGGCAAGTCCTGGAAAGAGCGCCGCTGGGCGTCGCGCGTGCGCGGGTTCTCCGCCGCCACCCGCACCCACTCCCGCTCCTGAGACACAGTCATCACGCCGTCGCCGACCGCTGTGCGGAAGGCCGAAAAGCCTTGGTAGAACGCCGCCTCGGCCCCCGCCTGACGGAGACCCTCGCCGACAAACTGCGCGTCTTGGCTGGCAGCCTGACCGCTCAGCGCCAGGACGACCGCCAGGGCGAGTCCTGCACACCATCTGGCTCCCGCTGTCATGGCCCCTCCTGCGCGCTGGGCACGTGTTCAAAGTCCGCCCAGCCGCCGGCGCTCTCCACGGCGACCAGGCGGCCCTTCTGCCCGGTGGGCACGCCGTGCGTTGCAAACGCCACGGGGTCCGCCCCCACAAAGACGCGACGACACGCACCTGCGCCCGGCGGTCCGGGGGTGTAGACACGTCCCGGAGCCGACAAGTGTGGTCTTGCGGCCCCTCGGCCCAGGTAGATGGGCACGTCCACGTGGGACGGCTCGGCCGGCAGGCCCGGGAATGCGCAGGCGGGCGCGGATACGCCCTGTTGTGCCCACACATGCTGGACCAGTTCGACGTCGCCTACATCGACCTCAAACGGTTTTCCATCGTCCCATTGGATGTACAGAGACCCGCCCGCCGTCTCCGCAACGACCACCTCGCCCTCCGCAAAGCCATAGGCGGCGCAGCGCAGCAGCTCTGCCGGCGCCACCATCAGCTGAGCGCCCCCCGGTGTGCGCGCCTCGGCGCCGTCGACCACGCACTCTGTCAGGGGGCCGACTGATGTGTCGCCGCCGCCATGCAACGTCGCGCACGCGGGAAGGACGGCCATCGAGAGGACAAGAATCGCGCTACGCATCGGGCGCCTCCATTTTTTTGTACGGGACCGCGTGACGGCCGGGTGCGCACCACCAGATTTGCCGACACCTCGTCCCCTCGCGTTCAGGCCGCGCGCAGCTTCCGATGGGCTGTCGGTGCCGTCGCCTGGGTCCATCCGGCGGCCGGTTTGGGCGACCCGGGCTGTAGTTGCGAGACCCCTCATTCGCCCCGCACCAGGTGGTAGAGCGTGGTCTTGTCGCAGCCGTCGGCGGTGCAGCTGGCCAGGACGCGGCCGTCGTGCTGCACGCGGAACCGACCGCCGCCGCAGAGATAGAGGGTGCGCCCGTCGGGAGAGCGCTGGGCCCAGTCACCGCCCCGCGCACAGGCGCGAGCGGGACCGGACAGGCTCTCCGCCAGGCTCCACCCGTAGCTGGCGGCGACGTTGGGCGCGGGGGCTGACGTTTTGACGCGCCCAGCCACGGAAGAGTCGGAGTCACCTGTGGCCACGGCGTTCCGCCCCCGCCTTGGCCGGGCGGCGCGGCCTGTCCTGGCGGCGCGGCCTGTCCGTAAGGAGTCGCCGCGACCTCCCGCGTCGGCGACGCCACCCGTCGCCGAACGTACTTCCGCCGGGGTGCTCGCCTCGCCCTGTTCACCGAGCGCCGCCCCCACCATCGCGGCGCCGGACCGTCGCGCCGCGTTCTGAACGCTGCTGCGGACACGGGCCGCGACAGGAGCCGGCTGCAGGTCCCCTCCCTGTGCCATGTGGCGCTCTACCTTCGCCGGCGGCGCCTCAACGGAGGGCGCGGCGTACTGCCAGACGGTGGCCGCCGCCGCCGCACTCACACCCAGGACAATCATGGCGAGGCTGGCGGCGCGAAGAGCGCGCATCCACGGTCCACGGCGGCGCGAAAACTGATCGGGGACCGGGCGCACTCTCGCCGTGCTCCTGGCCTGCTCGGCGACAGAGACCGGCGCATCCGTGGCAAGATGAGCGGGGGGCTGGTGTCCGCTCCAGATCACGCGCGACCCCCATGGGCACACGCCTGGGGCGGCCTGCTGGAGCCGGCGAGACTCTGAGATTGTGGTTCCGACACGGTGATCGCTGCGAGCGGCCCGAATTGGGGTTGCTGGTCGCTACCACGCCTGGCTGAGGCAGCAGGATCGCCCCTTGGACGCCGGCGAGGCCCTTTCATTCATTTTGAAATCTCCGCACCCCAACACCGGCTCGACCCCCGTCGAGACATCGGCATTCGACACTTGTGGCGGCGTGAAACACCTCATCACAGTGCTCGCCCTTCTCGCGCTCCACGCCACCGCACAGGCGCAAGAGGTCGACACGGACCCAGCGCCAACGACAGAGTTCGCCTCTGCCTTTCGCGCCGGCGAGCAGCTGCTGCGGTCTCCTGCCCTGACAAATCTCGCGCGCGCGCACGCGAGCGCATGCGAACTTGATACCGCGTCGCTGCCGTGCCACGAGCTCGGGGAGCGCTGGCTGTTCGAGGCCCGCCAGATGGTGATCGCCGCGCGCATGGAGTACGACCGCGCGTTGCGGGCCGCGCGTAGTTGGGCGGTGTACAGGCACGAGCTGGCCCGGCAGTTGGAGGGCAGCGAGCGCGATCTGCAGGACCGGCTCAGCTGGGCTGCGGTGGCCAGCGCGGTGGGCGGTCAGCCCGAGTCCAGCGCCGCACTTCATCGAATCCTCGCCGAGACGCGCTCGCTGCGCGGGCAGGTCGGCGCGCAGCCGGGCCTGGACCCGGCCCGCTACGAGGCCCTGGCCCACGCCCGGCTGGCGCTGCTCAGCGATCTGGAGCTGCTGCTGCGCGTCACCGGCAGCCGGAACAAATTCTCCGCAGCGGGTTGGTACCTGGAGACGGTGCAGGGGGAAGAACCCCCCATTCCAGAGCCTACTCGACGGTCAGAGTGATGGGGCGCGCCGGCACCCGAATCTCCGGCTCGTAGTAGAGCCATGCCTCGGACGGTGGGGTCTGCGCTTGCACGGCGAGCTTGGCCTGGAGGCGGAAAGGCAGGCTCAGCTCCTGGTACGGCGCAAGGCCGTAGAGGTACACGGTCACCTGGGCCCCACGCTGCTCAAAGCGGCTCACACCCAGCGCCGGATCTGCCAACCACGCGTTCAGATCCGCGGTCTGGAGGCTGAACCCCGGCGGGACCCCGATGTCCAGCATGACCATGTCGCGCCGCTCGGCGCCCAGGTTGCGCACCACCGCGGTGGCCTGCACCACATCACCCACGCGCAGGGACGTGCGCTCGTAGTGAATCGCCATGCCCAGCTCGTCCGCGCTGGCGTCCTCCCACGGCTCATACCAGGTCCCCACGACCTGGTACATGAAGTTGCCCTCGCCCTCGAATTCGATGCGGACGCCATTGTCGCCGCGATGCACGCGCGGAATCTCCAGCTGCCGCAGCAGATCGCTGGTCTCCTCGGTCACTGTGAACGCCCCAATCTCGACACCATCATGCAGGATTCGCAGCGTCCCGTGGCCCCCGCCGGCCGCGGATTTGAGGCGCTGAAGCAGCAACCGGATCGTCAGGATCGTGCCTTGGGTGGAGCCCCAGGCACCCCAGGAACCCTTGGCCGCCATCAGGTACTCGATGCCGCGATCCACGACATCCAGGCGACCGGCGCGCAGGTACGCCTGCAACACCCAGGCGGTCGTCTCGATGGTCAGCCCCGGGCCACCGGAGTACGTGAAGCTCGCGCCCGTCGCCTCCCAATACGTCTGGACACCATTGTCGAGCTTCATGGAGTCCAGCCGGGTAAACACCTCCACGAGCGCCGGGTCCGCAGGGTCCGCGAGCCACAGCGCGTTGGCGACCAGGCCCAGGGTATAGGCGTCGGTGGCCGTGCTGGCGTTCGCGCGGATCCAGTTGAGGCCAGCCATCGTCTGCGACGACCGGTCGCCCGACTCGAGCAGCGCGTAGACGATGTACGCGGTGGAGCGCAGGTCGCTGTCCGTGAAGTTGTTGGTCGCGCCCTCATGGATCCCTTCTGGAGCGGCGCGGAAGCGGCCATCCGAGTCCTGTTGGGCCAACAACCAGGAGCGCGTGCGGTCCAGGATGGCGGGGTCGATGGTCATGACCTTGGCCATGTCCGTGAACTCAAGCAGGCCATAGGCGGTCAGAATCCGGTGCCCCGGCGGACGCCCGAACCACTCAAAGCCCCCGCCGGGCACCTCGTAGCTGACCAGCCGCTGGTACCCCAGGTTCAGGTACTCGATGGCCATGGATTCCAGCAGCGGCGAGGAGGTCCCGGTCTCTCGCAGGTACTGGAGGACGAGGGCGTTGGGGTACGTGCTGGAGGAGGTCTGCTCAAAGCAACCGCTGGGTTGCCGCAGCATGCTCTCCATGCCGTCCACGACCTGGCTGAACAGGCCTGGCAGGACGCGCACTTGAATGCTGGACCCTCCGCCCACGGCGTTGGCCGGGATGGGAACCGTGTGCTCCACCGCGCCGTTGATGCGCCCCGACCAGCTCACCTGCCGCTCCCGACCGTCCGGTCGCACGTCCACGTAGCGGCGGACCGCATCGGACTGCTCGGTCCCGATGGCAGTCACCTGAAACGGGTGCCGCCCGGCGTCTACCACGCGAATCTTGAAGTACTCGGCGGTCACCTGCCCCGGCTCGAGATGTACGACGATCTCCGCCGCGCTCTCCATCTTGAACCACTCGCCCGAGGACGGGTCCACGGAGATCCGTACCGTCTGAGGCTGGTCCAGGTAGTTGAAGATCGCGATGGGCACGGCGACCCAGTCATTTTGGGTGAGGTAGAGCGGGAAGTCGATGTCCACGAAGAAGTCCTGGAACACGCGGATACCGTCGGTGCCGCTGCCCAACCGGCCCGTGGGGCCGTTGGCGAGGCCGCTGACGCGCCAGGTCGTGATGCTGTCCGCCATGGCCACCGGGACCTCGGCGACGCCATCGGGCCCGGTGATCACAGAGGGCTCAAAAAGGAGCGTCTCTGGGAAGTACTCGCGCACCCGCAACGCGGGCCCCTCTCCCTGCCCCGGGTCCTCTCCCGGCACCTCGACCGAGGCCCCACCATTGTTGCCGCCGCCATCACCATTGTTGCCGCCGCCGGCGCCGTTGTTGCCATAGTCCCCGGGCGCGCCGGACTCGAGACCGGAGTCCGAGCAGCCGAGCGCCAAGCCCATCAGTCCCACCACACACGCAACCAAAATCGGGTTCGTCTTCATCACAGCACCCCCACGTAGTAGCCGTTGGCGTACAGGCCGCCCACGAGGTCATCTTCAGTTCCACCAATCTCGTCAGGCCCGGCGCTCAGGACATTGAACCCCTGCACGCTGCCGGCGGGCCCGTTGGCCGTGATCACATAGGGCTGTCCCCACGGGTCGAACGTGGGCTGCACAACGTCCAGGAGGCCCTGCACGCGCATCGGATCCCAGAAGACCGACCCGTCCGAGAACTCCGGATACTGCAGCGCCGTGTTGAAGCGCGTGGAGACGCGGGAGAGGTCGCGGCGGAACAGCTCGTCGGCCGCTGCGCGGGCTCCCTCGGAGTGCGCGGCGCGGGAGTGAATCTCCACGCCGTGGCCAGGCACGTCGGTGGTCGAGAACACCGCCAGCGCCGCGGCGCTGCGACTCGCCTCGTCCCCGGTGACAATCTGCCGCGCGGAGTAACCGTGGGCCACCACCTCGGCGTGGGCCTGCGGCGCCTCGATCTGGAAGGTGAGCTTCTCGAGCCCCGGCTTGGTGTCCTGGAGGGCGTAGACCGCCTCGTCCACGATGTTGAGACCCACAGCCGCGACCGCCGGGCGCCCCTCTTCGTCGGTCACGTGCACCCGCAGGAGCGCCTCCTCACCGGGCCGGTAGACGTCCTTGTCGGCGGAGAAGCTCACCTCCAGGCGCTCGCTCGGCGCGACGTACACCAGAGTTCGGCTTCGGCGCACCGCCCCGCCGAGTGTCACGGCGTACGCCTCAAATTGCAGCGTGCCCCACCACGCGGTGTCGATCGGCACATCAATCGGCTCACCAGCCGTCACCTGGAAGCTGTCGAGCACCTGTCCCTGGCGCAGAATGTCCACGCTGAGCGGCCCGGCGAGCGTGCTGTCGCCCCGGTCACGGTACCGGACGAGCACCCGCGCCGAGTCACCCGCGGTGTAGAGGGCCTTGTCGGTCTCCACCGCTACCACGCCGCCTGCGAGGGCCTGCGTCATGTCCACCTGCCAGCTGCGCAGCGCGTACCGCCCCTCGGCGTCGCGGCACTCGAGTTGAACCGGCACGGACGCCAGGCCCTCCGGGATCTTGGCTTCGATTACGGCGACACCGGCGTCGGAGGTCTCGAACTCCACGCGCTCACGGTCGATGTGGACGGCGCAGGTTGCGGCCAGAGACTGGCGGGCAGGCGAGCTGGTGAGGACGAGGAACCGATTGCGGGCGCCGGGCAGGAGGTCCGCCATGGGCAGCAGCGCCAGGACGATGTCCGTGTTCGACACGGGGATGGTGCGGCGAGCGGTGAATTGCTGGCCCGTCTTGTCGGTGACCACAGCCGCGACCTGCACATCGGTGCCAGTGACTGTGGCCATCTGAAGATTGACGGAAGCGACACCCTCCGAATCCAGAATTGTGGCGACCGGGGCCCCCAGAGGCCCCTGCGCGGTGCTGGCCTGGATGACCAGCTGGCCGCCGGCGACCGGCTCACCAAAGAAGTAGCGCGCGGCCACCGTGGCGCGGACGACGTCACCGGGGCGCGCCGCCTCGCGGTCGAGCTGAATGCGCGCGTCAAACCGAGGCAGCTTGTAGCGATCCACCGTCACGGTTCGAACCGACGCAACCGCCCCCATACGCGCGGTGATGGTCCAGGTCCCCGTGTTCAACTGCGTGGCCAGCGGAAACTGCCACGACGCGATGCCAAACGCGTCGGTCTGGAGCGGCTCGCGCAGCAGGTAGTTGCCCTCCGCGTCCTGCACCTCGAGCTGCAGGTCTCTCTCCGCCGCCGGTCGGAGAGAAGAGCGGTCCAGCGTGAGAGTGCGAATGTGGATGGTCTGGCCAGGCTGGTACAGCGGCTTGTCGGTGGTGATGAGCATCTTCTCCGCGGACGCGATGGTCACGGGGAAGGCAAAGTCGTCGGTGGCCAGGTCACTTCGGACCTGGACCCGAATCTCCGCGTCGCCCACCTCCGCGGGCCCGGCGCTCACGCTGATTTCAGCGACCCCATCCTCGTCGGTGCGGCCCAGAAACAGCGGGCGCATCTGCTGCGAGGTGATCAGCGTCGCAGAGACCTCGGCGTCCAGCGGTGTTGCGTTGGACGGGTCGCGCACGATCACCCGGACAAGGCTCGGAGACCGCGGATCGAACGTGTCGCTGCCGAGGATCAGCACATCCTGGCGCTGCCAGGCGCTGGCCATGGAGCGCCGCCCCCGTATCTCGCCGTGTCTGGTCTGCACGGAGTAGTGCAGGACCAGGGCGCCCAGCGCGCGGCCTTTGTCCGCGCTCAGATCCGGCGCCGAGCGCGGCAGCGTCGCCTCGATGGTGTGCTCGCCGGCCCCTTCGGCCACGAGCGTCCCGTTCTGGGTCGCGATGACAAAGCCGTTCTGGACCAGAGACACGCGCCAGGTGGCGTGGAGGCCGGAGGCGCGTTTTGCCAGAACCGACAGCGTGACGTCCAGGTCGCCGCCGGCGGTTGGACCCGTGGCCAGGACGGCCGCTTCGTTCAACTTCGCGTCCGCATTCTCCAGCCTGTCGCCGGAGTCATCGGCGACTCTGTCGATGTCGATAGGGCATCCCTGCAGGCCCATGGCCACGACGCAGATCAGCATCCAGGATGAGATCATCCTCCGGTTCATCGTTCCCCGTTCTATGCATAGGAGAGCCCGCGTAGGACGCACCGCGCCCTCAATCCTGGCCTGGCTAAGGCTGCGGACTCTCTGTTCGTTTGACGAAGTGGCTCACTTCAACATGCGTGCCAGAGCGCCCTCGCGCCTGCAGTTCGTCGGCCGCGCGCCGTCAGGTGCGAAACATTTTTCGCACCACGGGTGCGCCCCGACCCTGCCGGGGTCCGTTGGAGCATCCATGCCCGGGGCCGGGTGGACGAACTGTGCGCCGGTCGTGGTGTGGAGCCCTCCGCCGCGCCCCGGTGGCGCGGCGGCGGGTCAGTTTGGCTGCCGCCAGAAGATGTCGTCGCTCGGCAGGTGGCCATTGCGCAAGGGGACGGTCACGTCGTAGGCGCCCGTGGACTCGATGAGGCGCAATTGCCGGTCGCCAGGGTCCTGCCAGGCGCCCTGCGTCTGGCTCTCGACCACCAGTGGCGGCTCAAGAAAGCGCACCTCGCCCGCGTCGTCGTACTCGAAAAACCGCGACGCCGTGCTGGTACGCACCCAACCGCCGTCAGCGTCCAACATGAGGACGACTTCCGTGCGTTCCTTGAGGACGAGCTCGCCGTCCAGATCCACCTGAAGGTCGTCGCGCGCGAGGTACACACCCTCCACATGCTCGGTGGCGTCGGTCTTGCGCAGGGCCAGCGGCAGGAACAGCTCAAAATCCACGAAGTAGCTCTGCACAGACCGCCGCTCCTCGATCAGATCCGCATTCACGCGCGCGCGATCCAACAAGACCAGGTCGCCGTCCTGTTCGATCAGATCAAACTCGAGCGTCTGTTCGGCGCCGCCGTCCCGCACTGTAGCGCGCATGTGAAGCCCATCGTCGATGTCGAGCGCCACGGTGCGGCCGCCATCCTCCGCGAGCCATGCACCAATGAGAAGCGAGTCATCCTGGGGGTCCCGATCGGACGAGTAGCCGGCGTCGTCACCGCAACCGGCGACCAGAATCAAGACAGACACAAAGGCGATTGCACGCACGCTGAACCTCGCAACAGTAGGACCCGCCCACATGGTAGCAGCGGCGCAGGCACCGTTCCACACGCCCCGTGCCGCGGGCCGCGTTTTGCAACCACGGGCGCCGTGTCCATGGCGACCGCAACCCGTGCACCTCTGTCCGCAACGACGATTCAGGGTCGCGAACTCAGTTGCCGATACGGGGTCTGGAGAACCCCACGGAGGGACCCATGGATCTTGCTACAATCATTGGACTCGTCCTGGCCTTTGGGCTTTGCCTGGCAGCGATCCTGCTCGGCGGCAGTATCATCCCGTTCATCGACATCCCGTCCCTGCTGATCGTGGTGGGCGGGACCATCGGTGCCGGGCTGATCAACTACCCGATGGGCCATATGGTCTCCGCGGCGGGCATCGCCAAACACGCCATCCTGCACAAGCCCGACTCTCCGCAAGAGCGGATCGCGATGATGGTCGAGTTCAGCAACAAGGCGCGCCGCGAGGGCGTGCTGTCGCTCGAGTCCGAGCTGGAGCGGGTCACGGACAAGTTCATGATCACCGGCCTGCAGCTCGTCGTGGACGGCCAGGAGACGGCGGCACTCAGCGACATTCTGCGCACCGAGATCGATTTCCTCATGGACCGCCACAAGAGCGGCGCGGACATCTTCACGACGCTGGCTGCCTTTGCCCCGGCGCTCGGACTGATCGGAACGCTCATCGGACTGGTGCAGATGCTCCAGTCCATGGACGATCCGTCCAGCATCGGCCCCGCCATGGCCGTCGCGCTTCTGACGACCTTCTACGGCGCGGTGCTCGCAAACCTGATCTTCACGCCCATCGCCGGCAAGCTCAAGACGCGATCCGCCAGCGAGGTGCTGCTTCGCGAGCTGACCCTCGAGGGCATCGTGGCCATCGCCTCTGGCGACAACCCGCGCCTGGTGGAGCAGAAGCTTCAGGCCTACCTGCCGCCCAAACTGCGCAAGACGGACGAGGGCTAGCCCGTGGGCGAGCGTTCCAAGCCCGAGGAGGAGGAGGGTGGCGATCAGTTCATGCTGATGTTCACCGCTCTGATGATCATCGTGCTGGCGTTCTTCATCCTGCTCAACACCATGGCCGTCGTGGACGAGCAAAAGAAGCGCCAGGCGATCGGATCACTCCAGGGTTCGTTCGGCGTCCTGGCCGGCGGCAGCGCGTACGACGAGGACGGGCGCAACATGGACAAGAGCGAATCGCTCGACGAGGACACCGCGGTCCTCGAGTCCATGCTCAAGGACCTCAAGTTCATCGTCGAGGACAAGAAGCTCGGCGACCCGGCAGACATCGGTCTGGAGACCGGCGGCATGTTCCCGCGGCTGCGCGTGGCCAGCGACGTGCTCTACGGACCCGGCGGCACGCAGATCTCACCGCGGGCCTTTCCCATTCTGGACCGCATCGCCGCAGCGGGCATCGGCATCGACGCCACGTTCGAGGTGGAGGGTCAGACGGGACTCGCGCCCGCAAACCCAGCGCCCGACGCGCGCACAAACTGGGAGATGAGCGCCCACCGCGCCGTCAACGTCCAACGATACTTCGTCGAGGCCATGCGCATCCCACCGGAGAAGGTGGAGGCGCGCGGCGTGGCCGAATTCCGTTCCAGCAAACCCGAGGATCGCATCCTCATCGTGTTCAAAACCGAGGGCGCAAGCGCACGTGGGCGAGAGGAAAAAAGCTCCGGCAGATGACGGTGATCCCAGTGCGTGGATGGCCACGTTCGCGGATCTCGTCACCCTGCTGATCACGTTCTTCGTGCTGCTGCTGAGCATGTCCAGCCTGGACGCCTCCGCGGTGAGTGACTCGTTCGGCTTCTTCGACGCCCAACCTGGCGCCGTGGGCGACGGACAGGGCAACGGCACACTCAAGACCCGCATCGTCGTGCCGGACCCGCCGATCATGGCCAGCGCGCCGTCCAAGGACAGCATCTCCAAGGACCCGGAGCGCGGCAACCACAGGTACATCCCGAGCGCCATCCCAGCGGACAAGGAATCCAAGCGGCCCAAGCCCCGCCCGCCCAACGAGGGCAGCCTCTCGGACACGCGCTCCAAGGCCGCCGGCGAGCGCGCCGAAGATCTGCTCCCAAAAGGGGCGGGCATGGGAACCAAGGCCAACTTTCAGATGGTCACCAAGCTGCTCGCCCAACCGCAGTACGCGGACGTTCTCAAGATCACACGGGAGAACGGCCGCACCCAGATCAAGTTTCACGGCGCGCTGTTGTTCCACGAGGGACGCGTGAAGCTGCGCCCGGAGTCGCTGTCCCTGCTGGAAGAGGTGGGTGATCTGATCGCCCGCCTGGGCTTTCACGCCCGCGTCCTCGGCGTGATCGTCAACGACGGCACCGACAAACCCGTCCACACCGAGCTCTACCCCACGTCCTGGGACCTGGCGATCGCGCGCTCGTGCCAGGTGGTCCGCTTCCTGTCGGACCGATCAAGCCTGCCGGAGCCCTGGCTGTCGTGCTCCGCACTCGATCCGAGCATGACACCCGCCGACACCCGCGGTGTCGTGATCGAGCTCCAGGCACCCCGCCTGTGACCTCCGCCTCCTCTCCCTGATTCAGAGTCTGGTTTCGAATTGCCGATGAGATCATCGGAGACCCACTCGTAGAGGAGAATCGCCATGGCAGAGCCTGAAGACACAACCGCCGAGGACGACGGCGCCGTTCAGCCTCCCAAGAGCAACAAGTTGATGCTCATCGTCATCGTCCTGAACGTTCTCGTGATGGCCGCCGGCGGTGCCGCGTTCTTCGTGGGCGGCAGTCCGGACGACGGCAAGGCAGAGGCGGGCGAGAAGAAGACCGAAGACGACATGATGATGGAGATGGACGGCCCACCCACGCTGGTGAAGCTCGAGCCGTTCATCGTCAACCTCAACGACGCCGGCGGCTCGCGCTACCTCAAGATCAGCCTGGAGGTGGAGGTGCCCGGAGAGAAGGGCGTGGAGGTTGCGATGGGACGGATGGCGCCCATGCGACACAAGGTGATCAGCTACCTCTCGGCGCTCAGCTACGCGGACATCGCCGGCAAAGGCAAAAAGGTCGACCTGCAGAAGGCCCTCGTGACCGAGCTTAACGAGGAGCTCAAAGGCAAGGTGGTCAAGAATCTGTATTTCACCGAGTTCGTGATTCAATAGAGGGGGAGCATTCAGATCGTGGAGGCGATGGCATCACAGAGCCAGGGACCTCGGGGCGCGGGCCCACGAGACGGTAAGGGGCGCGGCGACGACGCCGAGCGCATGGGCGCTCTGCATCGGGAGCCCGGCGACCTGCCGTCCTACGATCTAACCGGCAAGCGAAGCCGTCAGGGCAGGCTTCCAGGGCTCGAAATCATCTCGGAGCGCTTTGCCGTTTCGTTCCGCAGGACCCTGTCCAGCGCCCTGCGCCAGTCCTGCGAACTGCGCCCCATCAGCACCGAGGTCATCCTGTTCAGCGACTTTGTCCTGCAGGTTCCCCGGCCCACTGGCTTGTTCGTGTTTCAGATGCCTCCCCTGCCCGGCGGATGCGCTGTCGTCATCGACGGGCACCTGCTGCTCGGGCTGGTGGACGCGCTGTGCGGCGGCGGCAACATTGACCTCGACAACACACCGGAGATGACCGAGCGCGACCTGACGACGGTAGAGCACCGCCTGCTTCGGCGGCTCGCGCAGCCCATGGCCGACGATCTCAGGCAGGCCTGGGAGCCCATCGCTGCGCTGCGGCCGGAGTTTGGCCAGATTGTGGTCCGGCCCGAGCTGAGTCACCTCGCCGATGACCCGGAGTCCGTGCTGTTCTCCGTCTTTGAGATTCAGGTCGGCAACTTCAGTTCCCCGCTGGGGATCATTCTGCCGATGCCGACCGTCGAGCCGATCAAGGACCGCCTCCTGCGCGTCAGCCACGTGCCTGGCCACGTTCGCGGCAAAGGCGGCGCCGGGCTGGCCGAACACATTCCGGACATCCCAGTGGAGCTCAGCGTGGAGCTCGGCCGGACCTCCATCGACGTGCGCAAGCTGCTGAGCCTTCAGGTAGGCGACGTTCTCCGGCTCGACACGGGCTCGGAGGCGCCGCTGCGCGCCACGATCGAAGGCGAAACCAAATTCGTGGGGACACCCGACGTGTCGGGCAGCATCCTCGTGTTCACGATTGAGGAGCGGGTACTGTGATGTCTGAGGACCAACCGATTGAAAACATCGTCCCAAAGGACGCGGCCAGCAACCTGGACTTCATCCTCGACATCCCCCTGGAGGTCACCGTGCGCCTGGGCCGCGCCAAGCTGCCCATCAGCGACCTCCTGGAGCTGGGCGGAGGCTCTGTGATCGAGCTGGACCGCATCGCCGGTGAACCGCTGGATGTCCTGGTGAACAACAAACTCGTGGCCCGCGGCGAGGCCGTGGTGATCAACGACAAATTTGGCGTCCGCCTCACGGAAATCGTCGCACCCACAGACCGCATCCTCGGCCTCAAGACCTGACGCTGCCTCGCCGCACCCACACAATGGATGTCAGTCGCAGGCGGCCCCCTGGGCATGCCAGCGCTCCAGCGTCAGCTGGTCCGAGGAAGTGACCCTCTCCGCGCCGCCCGGCGGCATCGTCTCCGTAAAAATCACCGTCTCGAGAACCCCTCCCCACCCCCGCCGCACGCCGCTACACGTGCTGTAGTCGAGCCCTTCCAGCGGGCCAGGCTGGGCGTCCGCGGCGTGGCACGCCGTGCAGTAGCGGTCCATGATTGGGCCCACGTGCGCCGTGTACGTCGGGGTTGCGGGAGCCGCCTCGGGGTCGACCTCTCCGAGCTCGCCGGTGCCCCCACCGCATGCGCACAATGTGATCAGAAGCGCGAACGTCGCGCGGTGCAGTCGCTGTCGCATCAGAACCACCCATGAAGTTGAACAAAAAGATCCGCGCCCGCCTGGCCACCGGCTGGCAGTCCCACGCGTGCGTCTGCGCGCACTGCCAGGCCAGGTACGAAGACCAGCTCGAGGCCGGCGCCGGGACGGTGAATCTCGTCGCCTGCCACGTCGCGATCCGGGTCCCAATAGTCGTGACGTAGATCCAGAGTCACCCCACTGACAAGCACCCAATTGACGCTGTGGTACCACGCCTCCTGAAGCGTACGGCGCCCGCTGTACGGTCGCTGAAGCTGCCCCACAGCCACCTCGCCCAGGTAGGTGATGGCGAGGTTGCGCTCGTAGAACCAGGGGTTGAACGACCAGTGCAGAGACAGATCGTTGGTGTCGCCTCCGCCGTCCAGCGGACGCCGGCGAACCATCGCGCTGGCGCCGATGGACCAGGGCAGTTCGCGGTACCCCACGCTCACGACGCCGCCCCACCCATCCGCTGTCGCCAGCGGGTTGGCGGCCGCGGCCTCCACCGGTTTGAACAGCGAGACATTGGCGTAGGGGTAGTTGGCCGTGAACCCGACCTCCGCACCGACCACGCGCGTATCCGGAGACTCCTGGCTGACGCCAAACGCCCGCCGGATGGGCGCGGTGTGATCGGCCACACGCGTCCCAAATCCAGGCATGAAGCGCCCGACGCGCGCGTAGCCCAGGTAGGGGTACTCGTGCGTCATGAGGTAGAGATCCTTGGCCACCACCGGCGGCCCCTCGGGTTGATCGACGGTCGCGGCGAACCCCTTGGTCCGGCCTCGAGCGCCGACGGAGGTCGCCACGGTCACGTGCTCCATCGGGTGCACGGCGGCATGGAAGTCCAGCTGCATGGGGAAGACCAGATTGCCCTGCTGCCAATAACCCAAACGAAGATCACCGCCCACGAGCAGCAGCGGGTCCGCGGCCAGGTCGCCGTACCGTCCGTCCAGCCACGCCATCTCCGCCGGGTCGCCCGCCGGGTGCCCAAACGCTGGACCGAGCGTGGCCGCGGGAGAACCGGGCGGCCGGGGATCGATCTGGGACGTCGCGGGCTGCGCAGGCCCGGACGCCGGCTCCGAACTCGGCGCCGAGCTGGGTTCGGAGGACGGCTCGTCCTCCCCGTTGATCCACGCCAGGATGGTCCGGCGGCGGTCGTCCAGAGGGCGCCTGATGGACCCGAACATGGGCAGGGTCGCCTCATCAAAATAGCGCCCGCTGACCGTCCGAAGCCCGCCCCCACTTGGGTCCACATGGCATCCGGAGCAGCTGAGCGTGCACTTGCGCAGGCTGGTGTCGTCCGGGTTGAACCAGGTGTTGGGCAACGTGTGACAATTGTCACAGGTGCGGCCACTTCGGGCCATGTATTGCGGTGTCGCCGCGGCGGTCGCGGCCGCAGCCAGCGCCACCAGAGCGCACGCCGCGGCGACGATCCAGCGGTGGGTCGTCGCCGCCGGTCCTGGCTTGCGAGGGTGTCGATAAATTCTCCCACCGCCTTGCCTACGCCCCGTCACCGTATGCGTCGCCGTCACTCGATCGCAGGTTCCCGCGCGCACCGCCGCCGCGATCCATGGGTGTGTCATCATGGTTCTGAAGAGCGTCTGCTCGTGTTCGCGTTTCATCGTCGCCTCCACGTCAAGCTCGTTCCTGCCACCGAACTCTGGCTGCAGTCCGGCGGCGCCGCCGTAGGCGGTGGCGCGCCGTGGCGCGACGACCAATCCGTCGGGCCCGGGTCTGGCTCTGGCCCTGGCGAAGCCGGCTCATCTGTCGACCAGGGGCCCGGCTCGGTTGGCGCCGCCGACACCTCGGCACCGCGCACATCCTGACCGACGCTGAAACCGGCGTCGACGGCTCCCGACTCGTCGCCGTCATCGTCAAAGATCGGTTCCGCCGGGACGCACCCCGCCATAAGGAGAAGAAAGACAGCGCTTGCACGCGCGGACGCATCTCTACCACCGTTCATTGTTGTGTCCCTCCCCGTGGCAGCGACCGCTGCACCGGTTGGCATTGCGCGTCACGCCGCTGGGCAGACGCACGTCCTTGCGGCCGTTGACGTGCAGGGCCGCGTTCCGAATCGTGGTGCGCGAGGACGCGACGTCTCCGTGGCAGTCGTCGCAGTCCACGCCCTCGTCCAGGTGTTCGTCGTGCTCGTCGGCCAGGCGGTTGCGCGGGTGGCATGTGTTGCAGCTTGTCTGCGTGCCCGCGCGCACCTGGCCGGCCGAGCGGCCGTTGCCGTGGCAGTAGTTGGCGGTGCACGTCCCCGCGTTGAAGCGCGTGCCCTGCGCCAGCCCGGAGAAGCGCAGCTCCGTTTTGCCTGGCGTCGCGTCCAGAATGTGGCCGGCGGACAACAGCGCCGCGGGTTTGGGATGGCAGGTCTGGCAGTCCATTGGCTGGTGGGTCCGCCGTCCGAGCACATGCTCCGTGTGGTCCACGAACGCTGTCGCCAGGCCGAGCGAGCCGTCGTCCGCGTGGCAGAACGTACAGTCCGTTCGCCACCCTTCCTGGTGGCAGGAGTCGCAGCTGACGCCCGACGGGCCGCCCTTCAGGTCCGCGCCGTGGCAGTCGCCGTTGGCGCAAGGCTCCGCGCCCATCTTCAACGCGCGCCCATGCACTGCGGAGTCCGCGTACCACTCCGGCGGATGGTGCGACCCGGCGCCACCCCAGGCGAGCTGGTCATGCGCATGCTCGTGGCAGGTGCCCGAGCAGCTGCCCTCTGATCCCCGCGCGATCCCAAGACGCGCAGGTATCGCGATGTCGCGCCTCCCGTTGATGTGGAGTTCCCGGCGGACCAGGCGCCCGGCCGCCACCACGGTCGCGTGGCAGTCCTGGCACTGGATGTCCTTGTTCAGGTGGCGCGCATGAGGTCCGCTGAGCGAGCCCCAGCCTGGAGTGCCCTCCCGCTCAAATCCGTGGCAATCGCCACAGTCGGAACCGGTCTCAGCGTGCAGGACTATGTCCGCGGGACGCCGCCCATTGCCGTGGCAGTAATTGTTCGCGCATGTGCCGTCCGGCTTGTACACGCCGGACGCGTTCACGCCGCCAAACGCGACCTCGGCGCGACCGGGCGTGGCGTCAAAGAGATGGCCGCTGGAGTGCGCGTCGTCCGGCACAACGTGGCAATCTCCGCAGCGCACCTCCGCCACAGCGCCGCCGCTCGGATGCGCGTCGTGTACGCGCGCCACCGCGTCGAGCGGGTCGTGGACGCCGCCCAGATCCCGGGGCGGTGCGCCGTCAAAGCCCGCCTGCCCGTGGCAGAACGTACAGTCCTTCTGCCACCCTGCGTCGTGGCACCCGTCGCACGAGACACGCGCGGTTCCCCCCTCCAGAGCGTCGCCGTGGCACAGCCGGCAGTCCGACCCCTGAAGATTCGCCGCCAGGCCGTGTTGCGCCGGCCTCGACCAGCCGTCCGGATGAAACTCGGTCTCGCACCCAGCCAGCGTGGGGTACGTCAGCGCGATGCAGGCGATCGCGAGCTGGGAGAGCCCCTTGGGGTGAGGGGCAGCTGTGGTGTCGATCATGACCTCCGGGTTGGTCCAGGCACTTCTTGGTCCCCACCACAAACACAAACCGGCAATTTATTTTATGATTGATGTGTTTTTTACTATAAACACCACACGAGGCCACTGGGGTAAGCTGGGGAGGGGGCTGGACCTCGCCGACCGCCTGTCTCCCTATCGGGGAGGGGTCGTGAGAGCTCGGACAAAACATGGGCCGGGCCTGCTCATCTCGCCATCGAGCCAAGCTTCGAAGAGTCGTCGAACGCGACCGGGGTAGCATTGGAAGGGCCGCACATCTGACCTGCGCGCCATCACCCTTGCCCACCCCGCCGGGTGGCGACCTGCAGGCCGAAGCGTGTTCCGAATAGGTGAGGCCCAAGGGCGTCGCGGACGGCGTGCTGGCGCGACCGCAAAGCAGGGCAGGACTTTGGGGCGGTGGTACAAGACGTGACACAGTCGCGGCTCTGGTTATGATGCCGCCCTTGGAGGGAAGCATGATCCTGCAGGCCCAGAACCTTGTGAAACACTACGGAGAGCACGTCGCACTGCGCGGGCTCGAGCTCGCCGTGGACGCCGGCGAGGTGTTTTGTCTGCTCGGCGCGAACGGGGCCGGGAAGACGACGACCATCCAGTTGTTCCTCGGCTTCATCGAGCCCACGTCGGGAAGCGCAAAGATCAAGGGGCTGGAGGTCCGGGAGCACGCGCAGGAGACCAAACGCTACCTGGCCTACATCCCGGAGAACGTGATGCTCTACCCCAACCTCACGGGGGTGGAGAACCTGGAGTACTTCACGACGCTGGCCGGCGTGGACGCCGACGTGGCCACCCTGCGCGGGATCCTGAGCCAATCCGGGCTGCCCGACGACGCCGCCGACAGATACGTCGGTACGTACTCCAAGGGCATGCGGCAGAAGGTCGGCATCGCCATGGCTGTGGCCCGCAAAGCGGAGCTGCTGTTGCTGGACGAGCCAACATCGGGCCTGGACCCCAAGGCATCCAACGAATTCGCCCAGCTCGTCACCCGCCTGCGCGACGAAGGCGTCGCTGTCCTGATGGCGACCCATGACCTGTTCCGCTCGCGCGAGATCGCCACGCGCATCGGGATCATGAAACAGGGCCAGCTCGTCGCGCAGGTGGACGCCGGCGACGTAACCCACAACGACCTCGAGCGGATCTACCTCGAGCATATGCACGACTGAATGTCCCTTCTGACGAGTGTCATCGGCAAGGAGGTGCGCGAGGTTGCGCGGGATGGGCGGCTGCGCCTTCTCGGCGTCATCGTCGTGGTCCTCGCGTTGGCCGCGCTGGCCTTTGGCGCACAGCAGACGCAGCGCGCCCAGGACGCCCGTGAGCGCGCCGCCCAGGCTGCGCAGAAGCAGTGGGAGGGGCAGGGGGACAAGAATCCGCACGTCGCCGCGCACTACGGCACCCATCTCTTCGCTCCGACCAGCGTCGCAACCGCGCTGGACCCCGGCGTCTCCGCGTACCTCGGTCGCTCCGTCAAGGTGGAGGCGCACAAGCGGAACCTCGCCGAGCACTCGTCCGCCGAGGACGGAGGCCTGCGGATCGGCCAGTTCTCCGTGGCGGCGGTGCTCCTGCTGCTCGTCCCCCTGTTGATCATCGCGCTCGGCTACGGCTCCTGGAGCTTGGAGCGTGAGCGCGGCACGCTGCGGCAGCTCCTGAGTACCGGCGTCAATCGCAGCACGTTGATGTGGGGCAAGGCCGCGGCGCTGACTCTGGTGATCGCCGCGTTGATGGTTCCGGCGGGCCTCGTGATCGTCGGGGTGCTCTGGGCACTGGGCGGCGGTGACGGCCACACCCTCCTTCGGCTCGGGCTGACGGCGGCAGGCTACGGCACATACTTTGGCGTGTTTGGCGGCCTGACCCTCTACGCCTCCGCCGCCGCGCGGTCGTCCCGTGGCGCGCTGGTGGCCATGGTCGGTGTCTGGGGACTGTTCTGTCTGATTGTCCCGCGCGTGGCCACGGAGATCGCCGAGGTGGCGCGGCCGCTGCCGAGCGCGAGCCAGGTCTCGGCAGACATCGAGCGGGACCTGCGCAAGGGGCTCGACGGCGTCAGTGACCCTGACAAGATCATCGACGCGCGCATCAAGGAGCTCATGGCCGAAGAGGGCCTGGTCAACACGGGTCTGCTCGTGGACGACGCCTACCTGACCGGGTTTGAGCTTCAAGCGGAGGCGGAGTGGGAAGACAGCATCTACGACCACCACACGGAGGCGCTGGAGGCGGCCATCGCGGACCAGGAGGCGGCCGTGGCCTGGGCCAGCGTCGCCTCGCCCTATGTCGCCATGCGCTCCCTGTCCGCGGGGCTCAGCGGCACCGACTACGCCCACCATCGGCACTTCACGGACGCGGCTGAGCGCTGGCGCAAGGCCCTGGTGACCCAGCTGAACTCTGACTTCGCCAGCAACGCGGGCGCCAAGGGCTGGGACTACCAGGCCGACGAGAAGCTGTGGGAGAAAGCACCGCCATTCGCGTACGCCGAACCCGGCATCGATTTCGCGCTGCGCACGCATTGGCGCAGTCTGCTGGGGTTGGGCCTGTGGTGGGTGCTCGCCGTTGTCCTGGCGATCGCGTCCGCGCGCCGCGCGAGGGTGGTCTGATGGCGTGGCGCACGGTCTACAGGCTCGAGTGGCGCATCCTGCGCAGAGATCGGTCCGCGCAGCTGGTCCTCGGTGTTTTTGCGGTGTTCCTCCTCGTGGCAGCGCTGGCCGGAGGCCGCGCCGCGGCCACGTTGGAGCAGGGGATCGAGGCGGAGGTCGAGGCGGAGCGAACGACCGAGCAGACCCACGCGGCGAGCCTGGCCACGCTGGGTGCCGACGAGCCGCAGTCCGCTCGAGACCCGCGGGACCCGGTCTTCATGGGGCAGGACGGCGCTGCCCGCACGGTCGTGCTCCCACCGGCACCGCTGGCGCCCATCGCCGTGGGCCAGCGGGATCTGCATCCCCAGGCCGTGCGCGTCACCACCGGGGTGCGCATCACCTCGCAGCGGGAGAGCCGCACGGCATTGACCGGCCCGACGCGCAAGATGAGTGGCCCCTTCGACCCCGCGTTCCTCTTCGTGATGCTCTTCCCCCTGGTCATCATCGCGCTCTCGTACGAACTGCTCAGCGGCGAGCGCGAACGTGGGACCCTGGCGATGCTCCTGTCCCAGCCTGTCAGCCAGACCTCGCTCGTGCTCGGCAAAGCGGCGGCGCGCGCCACCGCACTGTGCGCAGTCACCATCGTGTTTGCCCTCGTTGGGCTGGTCGTCGCAGGCGCCGATCTGGGGTCCGCGCAGGCCTGGCTCCATGTGGGCCTCTACGTGGGCCTGCTGGTGGGCTGGGCCCTGTTCTGGTTCGCTGCCGCCGTCGCCGTGAACGCCTGGAGCAGCAGCTCCGATCGCAACGCGCTCGCGTTGGTCGGGCTGTGGCTCGTGCTCGTTGTAATCGTCCCGGGCCTCGTCAGCGTCGCCGTCGACACATTCTCACCCCCGCCCTCGGGCGCGGAGCTGGAGCATGAGGTACGGGAGGCCGCGCAGGACATCGAGCGAGAGCTCGCCGGGCTGGAGGGGCGCCACGACGTGGACCCGAGATCTGCGGCCTTTTCGCGCAAGAAGGTCGCCGTGGAAGAGAAGCTGCTCGCACAGACGCGCCCCATGCTGGATGCCCATGGCGCGAGCCTGGACGACCGGCAGGCGCTGCTCGGAGGCCTCCGGTTTGCGTCGCCCGCCCTCATTGTCCAGCTCGCATTGGAAGATGTCGCCGGCTCTGGCGCGACACGTCATCGTCGCTTTGCGAGGCAGGTGGACGCTTTCCATCCGGAGTACCGCGCGTTCTTCACATCGCGCATCGCAGACGCGGCCCCGTTCACCGCGGCGGACCTGGCGGCGGTTCCCGCCATGGCCTACGCCCCTGAGCCGACAGGGCAGCTGATCGGGCGGGTGCTCGTCGGGATCTTGTTTCTGCTGGTCCTGGCCGCGGCTCTATTGGCCATCGCGTGGCCCGGCCTGCGGCGCATCGGACGCCTCACCCGGTAGCTCCAGCGGTACCCGAACGCGGCTCGTGCGAGTCTATTTGGGCGCGTCGATCGCCAGGAGCTCCACGTCGAACACGACGGTGCCAGCCGGCGCGCCGGGGCGACCCTGGAACGCGAGCGACTCAGGAATCCACAGGCGGCGCTCCTCTCCGACGACCATCAACTGAATGCCCTCGCGAAGGCCGGGGAACGCGCGCACAAGGGGCACCTTGGAGGGCTGGCCCGTCGTCGCAGTGCTCTGGAAGGCCTTCCCGGCCGTAGTCCAGGCTGTGTAGTGGATCGTCACCACGCTGTCCGCGGCCGGCTTGTCCGTGCCGCTCCCCTTGGACAACACCTTGGTGGCGAGCCCCGACACGGTGGTCGCAGCGTCGGCGGGAGGCGCAGCCACGTCGGCGGGAGCCGCGGGCATCGGGCCCGACTTGGGCATACCGACGATCTTCGTGGCCCCGATCTCCTCCATCACCTGGGCGTAGGACGCTACGCCGCCGCCCTCCTTGTGGCAGTGGTTGCGATGGCAGTTGAAATAGCCAGCCGGCGGCTTGCGGGGATCGAATTCGACCTCCGTCTTCGCCGCCTCGGCCGCTTTGGCCTTGGCCTCTGCTTCCTTGGCCTTCGCGGCCGCCTCGGCTTCGGCCACAGCGGCCTTTTCCTTTGCCACGGCCGCCTTGCGCTCGGCCTCCCGCTGGGCCTTCTGGGCATCCAGACAGCCAGCGAGGGCGCAGACAGAGACGAGCGTGGTCACAGCAAGGATTGAAAGTCGGGTCACAGTACCTCCTCGATCGTGGAACGCGCCGAATTAACACGGGCGCAGCCGCGCGCCAAGCCCGCGAATCGCCGCCCATCAGGTTTCGCGCGCGCCCGCGCGCGCGGAACCGCAATGTGCCTGAGCCCCGCACGTTGTCAGGGTGGACACAAACGTCCACCAAATGGACCGACTGCGGTGATCTCCAACCGGGCCGAGCGCGCAAGGTCCGGCGTGGAACTCGTTACCACCAGCCCCCACCCCTCCATTGGGGTCGACGCAAGGCCAAACATGGCGCCTGTTTCGTCGCCGAAGTCCCGCAGCGGCGCCCGGCGCACCCAGCCCAACTCCGAGAGCGACGAGAACTCCAGCCGCCGAAAATCCTCAGACCACCAGGCAAGCCCGGCCACACCTTCCTGCCCAAAGCCGGTGGCGACCGTCGTGGTGCCTGGGTCCAGAAGCGACACAGACCCAACGTCACGCGGTGAGGTGGGGTCGATCAGGAGCACCCGCACCCTTCCGTTGGGCGGCGAGGGCACCACAATTCCGACCCCTGCGCCAAGGCCGAACACCTCGAACTCTCGGCGGCGGGTATCGGCCGCCGGGTCGAACAGAAACTCCCCTGTCGCTCCCTGCTGCGGCTCCGCACGGTCAAAGACCTGCCAGCGCAGCCCCTGCACGCGCGTCCCATTGGGGCCCGGCCCGCTAAACTGGTACACCAGCACGCTGCGTGAGCCCACGCGCTCAACCTGCGGGTTCCAGGCGATGACCCTCTCGTCCGAAATCTCAAGCACGCCGCCCAGCCTGGGGTTGTCCTCCATCCAGTTGGCGACAATCGCGTGCACGGTTCCGCACCCAGGGTTGGGACACAGTCCTCGCGTCGACCAGGTCACCAATACGTTGCCGTCGCCGAGGAAGGTCTGGTCTACACCGTCGATCGCGACGCCCCTCTCCGCCGCAAAGAGCTCCGCGTCCGTCTCCAGCCCGTTGTGGATCTCCTGTTGTTTGAGCAGCACCCCAGACTCGGTCAGCACCGCCCTGGCAATGACAAATCGGTCGTTCTTGTGGCTGCGTACGATGTGGGGCACGCGGGACCGCTCGCCGGCGTTGACAGTCACCGCGTCGGCCGTGGGCTGACCCCAGGAATCCAGGTAGGCGTAGCGCAGCTGCCCGGTGACCCCGAGCGAGTCCTGGAGCTCGCTGGTCGCCACTTCCAACCACGCAACCGCGCCGACTTCATTCCGCCGGGCGATCGTGGGTTCGCGCTGGGAGTGCCCCGCAGTCAGTGCCGGAATTCGCGACCACTGCGCCCCGACCGCACAGCAGTATAGGTCGGTGTCTCCGTCGCAGTTGTTGTCCTCGCCGTCGCAGTAGACCTCGATCTCCGCCGGGTCGTAGACCAGCCCGCGACCCGAGGCGAACGCCGAGTACACGGCGTCATCACAGTCCACTACGCCGTCGCCACAACCGGCGACCGAGCCGTTGCAAACGCCGTCCTGATCGTCGCACGGGACCACGTCCAGGCCCTCGTCCGGCTCGCCGTCGCAGTTGTTGTCGAGCCCGTCGCAGATTTCCTCTCCGGTGTACGGGCACTCGCATCCCGGCTCGCCGTCCACGTCGCGAAAGTCCGGGCCGCAGTCGTAGACGCAGACACCGTTCTCGCAAGCCACTGCAACGACATCGAGCGGCCCAGGCGGACACTCGCTGAGATCGACCTCCGTACACATGGCCACGGGCGGTGCATCGGGCACATCGAGCGCGACATCGACGTCATCCGCATCGTCTACGTCTGGGTCCGGCGGGACGTCCGCCGGTCCATCGGTGGGCGCATCCGGCGTATCGCCGGCCTCTACCTCAGTATCCACGCCCGCCTCGGCGCCCCCATCCGAAGTTCCACCTGCACCGTCGTCAGCGGCATCGATGCCCTGATCTGGACCCACATAGCCCGCGGACAGGTTCGGACCCAGCGAGCAGCCGGAGACGGTGGACAGAACGATCATCAGCGTGAGGCGGGTCATCGCCTCCCAGTGTACCGGACGCGGGGCCCAGTCCCAATTCGGGTGGCGAGAGGACGATCCACTTAGGCCTAAAGCGCGGCGCCATGTGCACCGATGCGATCATCGTGGCGACAACCACGCGCATCCACGGATGGAACACGCGAGATTGACAATGATTCGGCAATTTACAC
>CALBXO010000273.1 GCA_937890335.1 uncultured Pseudomonadota bacterium
CAATGACGGCGACAAGGGTGCAGGGCTACCATTTTTTTCACAAGGGCCCTTGCGCCGTCCCAGCGCGTGCCTTACATAACGCGCGCTTGGTTTGAGGTCCGTGGCGGCCCTTTGCGTCCCCCGACCGAGCTGCTTTTGCAATCCACGGAATCGACAATGACGTCCCACATGATGATTGGGACAGACTTGGGAGAGACCTGGATGCGCACCCCCTTTCTGATGATTGTTTGTCTCGCTGGCCTGCTCACCGCATGTGTGGACGGGCCTGTCGACGGTCCTGCCAGCGGCGACGACGCCGACTTGCTCGGTACCGCCAGCCTCGCGATCGAAGACGGCACCCCGGAGGCCATCGGCCTGCTGGCGCTGCTCAATGACCCCAGCACAACGCTGACGGTCCTGGACGACGACGCCCGGCTCGATGCGCGCGCGGCCAAGAACCTGCTGCACCACCGAGACGGTTTTGACCGCAGCCCCGGCACCTTCGACGACAACCTCTTTGACGACATCGCCGAGGTGGACGCTGTCCGCTACGTCGGCAAGAGCGCCATGGCCCGGCTGCTCGACTTTGCGATCAGCAAGGGCTGGGTCCCGCAGGGTGACGATCAGCTTGGCCGATGGGACGGCGTGTCCTTCACCGTGACGGAGGCGCAGCGCACCCTGGCCTACGTCAATCTGGCCTCGCACGACCTGATCGACCACGACCTCGGCATGGACCGGCGCACCGCAGACAGCATTGTGGCCGCCCAACCCATCGCCTCGATTGAGGAGCTGGCCGGTCTCTACTACGTCGGCAAGACGGCCCTGACCCGCTTCAAAGCGGAGGCCCAGAAGGGAGCTCCGGTGAACTACCGGGACCAGTTTTCCTACGACGAAGCCCGCGAGATCCCCGACGGCGACAACTACGGCGTCACGACCCAAACTTCGGTGAACGGCGTCCCTGACGTGGTCGCCGGCGTGTTCCTTGTGGTTGACGTGCGGCACGACGCGCCGCAGCAGCTGCAGTTTGAGCTGACGGACCCCAACGGCAACAGCTGGGAGTTTGAGAAGACGTCGGGCCAGCTGTTGAAGCTGCCACTGGGCTCCATGCGCCCCGCGAACGGTCGCTGGACCCTGGTCGTCTCCGACCCCACCGCCGGTGCCGTGGGTGAACTGTACGGCTGGGCGCTGGAGATCAACACGGAGAATGCGCTGCTCGCCGCACAGGGCAGGATGGCACTGGATCTGGCCTGGCGCCTGGGGCACCACTACCGCGCATACGGCGAGGACATCGCCCGCGCCGGCGGCAACACCTTGGAGGAGGCGCGCGCCGCGATCGACCCCAGCTCGATCACCGAGGTGCTCGATCCCTCCGACGACCCGGAGGGCTACGACCTGGACCACGTGCTCGTCCTGCGTCACGCAGACGTTGTCTTCCCGGGCAGCGACACTGTCTGGTTCGCTGCCTACGACCGGGAGTCCAGCAGCATCAACGACGTCTACAGCTTCGAGTAGGCGGTCGCCGGCGCGGCTTGCTTCGTGCCGTTGACGGCGGGAGGCGGGGCCAAGTAGCGTCGCGCGATGCACACGCAGACGGTCGCAACCCGGTTCCTGACCCGCTCCTCCTCGCGCGCTGAGAAGAGTGTCGCGATTCTCCGACTCGCGGTGGCCGCCGCGGCGTGGCTGCGCGTCGTCGCGATCTACGGGTGGGAACCCTACGCGCGATTCGATCCCAAGATCTGGGTTGTGACCACCGGACTTGCGGTTGGCGCACTGGGATCGCTCGGCATCCTGGCGCACCTGCGCACGGGCAAGCTCGTCTCCTGGCAGCGCGGCGCGTCGATCGCGCTGGACTTCACCGTCATCGCGGCGACCCTGATTCCCGCCACGGTGTGGCCCGCGAGCGACTACCTCGGGGTCCTGCGGAGCCCCGACGTGGCCGTGATTCTGTTGGGCCTCATCGTCGCGGGGTTTCGGATGTCCATGCGGATGGTGGGGTTGGCGACCGCTCTGGCGTTGGCGCTCTGTACGGCGCTCATTGCGCTGGACCTGGCCGGCAACTCAGCGCTGCTGGCCTACGATTTTGACGAGTACGCCATTGCCGGCATCTACCTCATGGCGTCGGTGGGGCTCGCGGTGGCCGTGGTCTGGCGGACGCGGCAGTTGGTGGAGGAGGGCAGCGCCGCCACCGCGGAGAGTGAGCGCACGCGGCAGCGGCTCGGCGCCTATGTGTCGGCGGAGCTGACCAGCCGGCTGCTGGAGGGGGAGCAGGTCGATCTGGAGGGGCGGCGCCAGGATGTGGCGGTGCTGTTCTCGGACCTGCGTGGGTTCACGACCTACGCGGAGCCGTTGACGCCGGAGCGTCTGGTGGAGGAGCTCAACGAGTACCTGGACGCGATGGTGACGGTCATCCGGGAGGAGGGTGGCGTGGTCGACAAATACATCGGCGACGCGATCATGGTGGTCTTTGGCGTCCCCCACTCCCGCCCCGACGACGCAGCCCGCGCGCTGCGCACTGCTGCGCGTATGCAATCCGCGCTGGTCGTCCTCAACATGGCGCGCGCCCGCCGGGGCCTGCCGCCGCTCAACCAAGGCATCGGCATCCATTATGGACCGACCGTCGCCGGTAACATCGGGACCCCAGAGCGGCTGCAATACACCGTCGTCGGGGACACCGTGAACGTGGCCAGCCGCGTGGAGTCCATGACCAAACAGCTGGACGTTGGGGTGCTGATTACGCAGGAGACCGTGGAGGCGGCGGCGGGTCACGACCACCCGGCGGTCACCCTTCACGGCGCCGTCCCACTGCGCGGCAGGGATGGCACGCTCAACGTCTACACTCTGGAGGGGGACGCCGCGTCCGGGTAGCTCCCGCCTCCGCCGAGAACGCGCCGCCCGCGCGCTTCAGCGACCGGGCCAACGTCCGAGTTTGCGACGCTCATCGGCCAGGCGCAGCAACGCTCGCTGCATGCGGTGCAGCACAAGCAGGTGGCAGCGCTCTACATACTCCACGTCTTCGGCCGCCTCGGGCCCGAGCCGGTCAAAGTGGATCGGGTCGAGAAACTCCTGCAGGACGCGGGTTGGCACAGGCAGGTACGGTGGGGGTGGCCCGAGCGTCAGTCCCCACGGGATCGACAGGACCAGCGGAAAGACTTTCACGCGCAACAGGCGATCCACGCGCAACGCACGCGCCAGACCCCGCCCGTCTGAGAAGACAACCCAACCCGAGTGTGCGCCGGCTGTGACGACGGGAAGGATGGGAATCGATTCGCGCAGCGCGAGCCGGATGTACCCGCGCCGCCTGCCGAAGATTACTTTGTTGCGGTCGCGAGACGGCCGCATGGAGTCGATGTCGCCGCCCGGATACACCAGAATCTTGCGCCCCCGGTCGAGGATCTTGCGTGCGTTCTCGTGGGAGGCGCGAACCGCCCCCAGACGCATCAGCATCGGTCCCATTCCGGGCCACTTCAGCGGTAGCTCGTGCGCCAGGCCGTAGGGAAGCTGGTCCAGCCCGAGCTCCCGCGCGAGCGTCAGCCCCATGATGAAAATGTCGGGCGCCAGCAGGCCGCCGTTGTGGTTTCCGACGTAGAGTCCAGGCCCCTCCGGGATGCGATGCAGGCCGTAGATATGGGGATCGAACAGGCGCCGAAGCGACGGCTCCAGGGCATCGACCGCGCGCATCACGAACTCGGGGTCGCGGTTGTCGAGGTTGTTTGGATCGTAGCGCAATATGTCCCGTAGCCCGGTCCGCGCGCGCCGACTCGTGCCGCGCTCAAAGCCAGCGTACACCCGATTGCTCGCCTGTGCGACGCTCAAGCCGCCGCATCACCGGTCTTCGGGCCCGCCCTCCATCCACCGCCGGTACCGGTTCCCACGCTCGTCACGCAGCTCCACGTGCGGGGTCTGCGCAGTGAAGTTCACTTCGTGTTGCAGGGTACGGCTGCCGTAGGTCCAGCCGTCGGGCAGGGCGAGCGCCGCACCCAGGGTCTCCAATTGCCCCACACCGAAATCGGGCTCCACGGTCTGCGCGTAGGACAGCATTACGTAGGACTCGCCCGTTGGCGCGATCAGCTCGTAGACCTGGGCCCCGCGACTCCATCCGACCGCTCGCCTCGCGCGGATCGTCTCGGTGTACGGCTCGCCCGGGTCG
>CALBXO010000274.1 GCA_937890335.1 uncultured Pseudomonadota bacterium
CGCCGGACACGCCAGACCCGGCTCCGCCCACGGAGTCCTCGGTGAAAGGCGGCAGCTGTGAGGTCGCGGCGCAGGGCATCCACTGGAGTCTTTGGCGGCGCTGACCGCTCGCGCCGGCCGTTGGCGGAAGAATTGATCCAGAAATCCTAGCGCAGAGGTTGCGGCGAACTGCTCGACCTTGGGGGTGAGTTCCCTGCCTGGCTCGTGACCGTCGCGGTTTGCACGGGGGGTCGACGTCCTGGCACGTGTCTGGCAAAACACGCCTTGTCATGAAGTACTGTACCGCCGCCGCCCTCGTCGTCTCGCTCGCCCTGTGCAGCCCTGCGTTTGCCGGAGATCCCGGCGCAGCGAGCAAAGAGAACGAAGCCGGTCTCTCGCTCCACAAGAAGAAGAAGTTCGCTGCGGCGCTGGCTCGGTTTCAGAAGGCCGCGGAGCTGGACCCGGACAAACACATCGCCCACTTCAACGCTGCCTGCGCCGCGAGCCGGGCGGACAAGCTGGACGTGGCGCGCAAACACGCCGAACGCTGGTTGGAACTGGCCCCGGAGCGGGCGGTGCAGCTGCTGCACGACCCCGACCTGGAGAAGCTGCGGGCGGACGAGTCCTGGATGGCGGCGCTGCGCGCAAAGCTGCGCCCTGCCGGTGCCACGGTGCGCCCCATTGTTTTTGAGTGGCGCGAAGCGAGCGGAGACCTGTTCACCGTGGGCGAGGACGGGTTGGACCGGCGGCCGCTGGCCGCCGATCCGAAGCTCCGCGAACACGATCCAAAGTTTTCCGCCGACGGCAGCCAGCTCTACTACCGCGCGACATCCAACCTGGATTTGAACCGGCACTACCTGGACCCAGGGAGTAGCTTCCGTCGATTTGGACGGGACGACGACGAGCTTCGCGTGATGGCGTTCCCGGATGGGGCGTCCAGGGTGCTCGCCGATCGCGTCCAGGATTACCGGATTCTCACCGACCATGTGCTGCTGGTGGACGCGCCAGAGGGCATGCGCCCGCGGGTGCGGCGGGTTCCACTCGGCGCTGGCAAGGCCGTCACTCTGGCCACGATGCACGAGCGGTCCCTGGCCTGGTGCTACGCCGAGGAGGCCGATGGAAGCCTCGTGGTCGCCAGCGGTGTACCCGACAAATGGGGCCGCGGGATCAACCTGGAGGTCAGCCGCTGGCGGCAGGGCGAGAAGGAGATCCTGGTCGCACGGGCTGAGCCCAAGAAGGGACAGGGGCGCATCCATGACATCCAGATCTGCGCCCTGCACGACGGCGTCATGGAGCTCGGTAACGCACGGGTTCGCCTGGGGTCGGACGTCGTGAGCATCGAGGTAGATGGTAATCTTGGGTACGGTCAGGGTGCCTACAACAGGAGGCGCCGCGACTCGCGGGGGGACCACGTCGGCGGGACCTCGTTCCTGACGGTGGATGGGACGACTTTCGAGACGGGGCGGCGAGCGGGACCCAAGAACTGGGCGGCGAGTCCCCTGATGTGGACGCAGACCGATGGCATGGCCGAAGACTCGTGGTGGTACGGGACCCGCGTGGTGCGCTGGGACGCCGACGGCGGCCGCGAGGTGCTCACCCCCTCCAACGTGCGCTTTGGCGACTACGGTCCTGCGGCGAGCCCCGACGGCGAGCTGATCGCGTTCACACGGCTGCGTTCGCCGTCGTCACCTTGGATCGTCATCGCGGATCGCAGTGGCGAGAATGCCCGGCTGGTCGCCCCCGGGCAATATGCGGTCTGGGGCGCGCCGACTACCGTGCAGAGTCCCGGCGCGGCCCTCTGGTGATCGGCGGCTCCGGGAGGAAGCTCCAGGGTCTTGATGCCGGTGCGAGAGCCGCGCGGGTCAGTCTTCCAGCCGTTTGAGCAGCTTCTTGGCGAACAGGTAGGCGTCGCCCGGCCAGCGGGCCGAGACGTAGCGGCCGTCCTCCACCACAAATGCGGGGCCGTCGTCGTCGCGCGTGCCGCGAGCGTCGAGGTGGATTGGACCCCGCACGAAGTCATCGGGGGACCCAAGTGCGGCCTGCACCTCCGCCTGCACATACGCCGGGTAGGTGCGGTAGTAGTTGCCCAGCTTCCAGAATGTACTCAGGTAGGCCAGGCCCTCCATGTACCTGGGCAGGCAGGTGGTTTTGACGCCGTTGAGCACGGAGTTGTTCGTGTCCGGGTCCAGGCTGCGTGCCAGGACGAGCACACCGTGGCAGATGGCCGCCACCGGCTTGTCGGTCTTCCAGAACGAGGCGACCTTGGCGTGGAGCACTTCGCTACCGAGGTATTGCTTCATGCCCTGGGCGTGTCCGCCGGCGAGAAGCAGGGCGTCGTAGTCGGAGAACTCCACCTGCGCCCAGGGCAGCGGGTGCTGAAAGTCCTCGCTGGCCGTCATCTCCGCGTAGAACTCCTTGGGCTCAGGCTCAGCGCCAAGCTTCCCAAACAGAACGCCCGTGAGCAGCAGTGGGTCGGCCTCGGGGGCGGCGGTGCCGGACTCCGTGAGGAAGACCACGCGGTGACCTGCCTCTGTCAGAAGGCGCCAGGGCACGGCGGTCTCGGTCACGTCGAAGTCCCGGTCGGGAAGGGGCATCAGGATGGTCTTGCTCATGAATCGATCCTACCGCTAAGCTGCCGCCCATGGAAAAGCCCACAGCTGCTGCCCTCGAGGCATTTGACGCAGGTTTCCCCGACGACGAGCGCGCCGTGCGCAAGAAGATGTTTGGGATGCCCGCCGGGTTCGTGAACGGCAATATGTTCTATGGCGTATTCACCAACGGGGTCGTGTTCCGCCTGGGGGAAGAGGACCGCGCGTTGATCGCCACCAATGACGGTGTGGGGCCCTTTGAGCCCATGCCGGGCCGTCCGTGGAAGGAGTACCTTCACGCCGAGGCCGAGGTTTGGAGTGGCACGGACCAGATCAGCGAGTGGGCCCACAAGGCACTGGAGTACACCGCCCTGATGCCACCGAAACCGGTCAAGAAGAAGAAGTAGGGCCGGGCCGCGGATCTCGTCGTGACCGGCGACCAGGATGCAGGCTTGACCCATCATCGTCTTTATCGTATATCGCCGATGACCGTTGATTGGGCGAGAGACGATGAACACCGACCCTGCACGCTGCTGTCCGCCGGGCCAGCCCACGCCGCCGATCCCTGCCGACGAGGGCGAGGCCAACGAGCAGCTCGCGCGGCTCGCCAAGGCCATGGGTCACCCGGCGCGCGTGGCGATCATCCGGCTGCTGGCGCGGCATGAGGGCTGCATTGTCGGCGACATCGTGGACGTCCTCCCGCTGGCCCAATCCACCGTGTCGCAGCACCTCAAGCAGCTCAAAGAGGCGGGTCTGATCCGCGGCGAGGTAGATGGACCGCGGGTCTGCTACTGCGTGGAGCCTGGCACCGTGGCCCTGCTCAAGGTGTTGGTGGATTCGCTCTGACCCGACTTCACGCCGGTCATCTCAACGTCGACCGAGAAACTCCAGGAGAACCCAATGTCCAAGACACTCGCCGTTTACGACCCCGCCATGTGCTGCCCGACTGGGGTCTGCGGCCCTGATCTCGATACGCAGCTGGTGCAATTCGCCTCGGACCTGGACTGGTTGAGCGCGCAGGGCGTGTCCGTCGCGCGCTTCAACCTGGCCCAGGAGCCGGGCCGCTTTGCGTCGGAGCCCATCGTCAGGGACGCCCTCCAGCACGGTGGCGAAGCCGCGCTCCCCCTGTTGCTCGTGGATGGCCGGACCGTGCTGTCGGGCGCCTACCCGACCCGCAACCAGCTCGCAGCGTGGACCGGCGTGAAGAGCGCCGCCGCGGGCTGCTGTGGGACCTCGGAGCCGACCGTCGCGCAGTCCGCGGACTGCTGTCCGCCCAAGGACAAGGCCACGGAGGAGTCGTCCAACTGCTGCGAACCCACGGAGACCGTCTCCACTGAGACCAGGTCCGGCTGTTGCTGACACTGCCGTCGCAGATGGACGCACTGACCCGCAGCCAGTTCCTGTTCTTCACTGGGAAGGGAGGCGTAGGGAAGACTTCCTCCGCCTGCGCCACCGCGGTGCAGCTCGCGCGCGGGGGCAAGCGGGTGCTGATCGTCAGCACGGACCCCGCGTCCAACCTCGACGCGGTGCTTGGGACAGCCCTTGAGGCGGTGCCTACACCTGTTGTCGGGGCACCCCACCTGTTTGGGCTCAACATCGACCCCGCGGAGGCTGCACGGGCCTATCGCGAGCGGGTGGTGGGACCGTACCGCGGCGTGCTTCCGAACAGCGCGATCTCTTCCATCGAAGAGCAGCTGTCGGGGGCGTGTACTGTGGAGGTCGCGGCGTTTGACGAGTTCACCGGGCTGATGAGCAGCGCCGAGACACTCGCGGCGTTTGATCACATCGTATTCGACACCGCGCCCACCGGCCACACGCTGCGCCTTCTGCAGCTGCCGGCGGCGTGGACCAGCTTCATGGAGACCAATGAGCGCGGCTCGTCGTGCCTGGGGCCCTTGTCCGGGCTCAAGAACCAACAGGCGCGCTACACGCATGCCCTGGCCGCGCTCAGTGACCCCGCGCGAACCACCCTCGTGCTCGTCACCCGCCCGGAACGCAGCGCCCTCGCCGAGGCCGAACGGACCCGAGTCGAGCTCGACAAACAGGGCGTGACGAACCAGTTCCTGCTCGTCAACGGGGTGTTCCGCGCCACAGATGGCGATGACGCGCTGGCATGCCGGCTCGAAGCAGCGGGGCAGGCGGCCCTCCGGGAGATGCCTGTCGCTCTCCGGGCTCTGCCCTCGCACGAGGTGGCGCTCAAACCCTACAATCTGGTGGGACTGGACGCCCTCGCCGCGTTCTTCGTCGAGACGCCCGCGCCAACGGAGCAGAGGGCTGAAGCCCGCGCCGACGCCGGCACCCTTGCGCCGCTGTCAGGCCTCGTGGACGACGTGGCCGCCGCCGGGCACGGGCTGGTGATGTTCATGGGCAAGGGCGGCGTGGGCAAGACGACTCTGGCGGCGGCCACCGCAGTGGAGCTCGCCTCCCGAGGCTTGCGGGTGCACCTGACCACCACGGACCCGGCGGCCCACCTGACCCACACGCTAACAGCGGAGGTTCCCAACCTCCGCGTGAGTCGCATCGATCCCCACGCGGAGACCGAGGCGTACCGACAGCGGATTCTCGAGCGCTCCCGTTCAAAGTTGGACGACGACGCCATGGCGCTGCTGCGGGAGGACCTGCTCTCCCCCTGCACGGAGGAGGTGGCGGTGTTCCACGCCTTCTCCAAGGTCGTCTTCTCCGCGCGGCGCGAGATCGTTGTCATGGACACAGCGCCCACCGGCCACACGCTGCGCCT
>CALBXO010000275.1 GCA_937890335.1 uncultured Pseudomonadota bacterium
GGCGGTGTCGGGAATGACCTGCAGCACATCCCAATGTTCGACGACCTTGCCGTTGTCGTCGAATCGGAAGATGTCGATTCCGGCGTACTCCTGGTCGCCCGGCCACTCCTGGTGGCAGTGGAGCACGACGTGGTTTCCCTCTGCGAGGGCGCGCTTGAACGTCACGCGCTTGCCAGGATACTCCCGCGCCATTCGCTCAAAGTAGTCGATGAACGCCTGTTTGCCGTCTGCGACGTGAGGGTTGTGCTGGATGTATTCGTCGCCCGCGTAGCGCTCGATGGCTTCGGCGGGGCGGCACTGGTTGAACATCAGATCGTAGAACGCCTTCGCGTTCTCCTTGTTCTGTTCTGGGTTCATGGGGTCCACCGGCATGGGATGCGTTGGAGACGGAGCCCCCACTCTTGGAGAGCGGTGCTCGCCTACGGGTTGGCTCCGGCTGCTGGGTCGGCGTCGTCACCACCGGCTGCGGGCGTTTCATCTTCAGCGGCTTTCTCCGCGGCGAGCTTGTCCGCGGCCGCTTCTCGTCCGCCAACTCGCTGTTCAGGGGAGATTTGCGGCGCAGTGTAGCATGCGCGCTCAGGTCGGCACATCGTGCGTCAACGGATGCGCGGGATGGGGCCTGCCGCCGGCAGCAAGCGGTCAGGTGGGCTCCTCAAAGCGACCGTCGATGTGTTTGGCGAACCGGGTTGTGCCGCGGCGGTGCACCGGGTCACCCACGGGCCATGGCCAGCCGCCAAACTGTGTCGCCTGGTAGTCGCGGTAGGCCTGTTGGATCTCGGCCTGTGTGTTCATGACAAACGGCCCCCGCTTGGCGACGGGCTCACCGATGGGGCGCCCTTGAAGCAGTAGAAACTCGGTCTCCTGCGCCCCGGCGACAAGGGTAAGCGGGCCGTGATCCATCACCTCCACCCGGTGTTCGGGGGGCACGTCGCGCTCGCCGGCCCGCGTCGTCGCGCCCTTGTGCAGGTACAACGACCGCAGCGTGCCAGGGCGCACGGCGGGCAACACGAACCGCGCGCCGGGGTCCATGCGCACGGTCCAGATGGCCACGTCGGACGTTGTCCTTGAGGCCCATGAATTGGGCGGCGGCGACGGTGGCGCGTGGTCTTTGTAGCCTCCCGCGGCGAGGGTGAGCTCCGTGGCGCGTCCGTCGGCGTCGCGCTCCGTGACACGGGGGATCTTCTCCTTCCACAGCATGGCAAAATGGGGGTCCACCATCTTGTCGCTGGCCGGGAGGTTGAGCCAGATCTGGTAGAGGTGCAGCGGGTTGGGCGCGTCGGTCCGGGCCAGCGGAAACATCTCCGCGTGCTGGATGCCCCCGCCCGCCGTGAGCCACTGGACATCGCCGTCGCCGTAGCGCGCCGTGGCGCCCATGGAGTCCGAGTGGTCCAGCAGGCCCGTGCGCACGAAGGTCACGGTCTCGAAGCCGCGGTGCGGGTGGCGTGGGAACCCCGGGACCGTGCGCCCGTGGTACATGCGCCAATTGTCCTTGCCGACAAAGTCGCGGCCGAGCTCGCGGCCTTCCAGCGAGGCGGCCGGTCCGAATTTTTCATTGCCGGCCGGGTAGTCGTCCAGGTGGTGGGCGCAGAACAGGAACGGGTCGCTGGTCCTCCAGAGTCCCCCACCCAGCGGGGAGACGGCCTTCACCTGCGCTGCCGGGACCGCCACCGGCGGTGAGGACGCGGCGGCGGGGGCGGGCGGTGTAGAACGGGCTGGTGCTGGGTTGTCCCGGTCCACCTTCGCGCACGCGGCGAGGGGGAAGACACTCCCGGCGGCGATGAGTTTGAGCGCAGTCCGGCGCGGAACCACCGCGCTGCCGACGCGCCCAGGTGAGGCCTCCGCCAGCATCAGTCGCGTACCCAGGCGATCGTCGGCAAGGCCAAGGCGCTCGCCGCACACGTCGTGCAGGTCCCAGGCGTCAAATACAATCTGCTCTACCTGCCGGGGGCTGCGCGGCTGATCCCGCAGCCGCTCCAGCGCAAGCGCGACCCGTGCCGTCCGCGGCGGGTGGGGCAGCGCGTGCAACGGCGACGACAGCGTCCCGGCCGCCGGTAGGTGACCGATGGGGCCGAGCTCCAGGGCTACTGGCGCTCCCGCCAGCGCGTGCAGAATCCATGCGACACCGCGCCAGGCCTCTTCGAACGCCCAGTCGAAGGCCTCGAACGTCAGGTTCTCGGTGGCTTCGTCCAGGTAGGACGTGGCGCGGGCCAGCGATTGGGCAGGGGTCATCTCCAACTCCGTGTTCCCCTGCACGTTGACCCCGAGGGCCGCGGCTTGCAAACACCCTCTTACGACGCGACGCGGAGGGCGAGCCGTCGGTTCTGATCCATGTCGTCGCTGCCGGGGTGCCGGTCAATCAGATAGCGTTGGATGGAGGGTGCGGCGAACAGCGGGATGATCCCATTCTTGTGGTGGGCGCCCGCGGGTGTGAGTCGGAGCGATTCCTCGGTGAGCTCCATCAATCCCCGCGCGACGACAAAGTCGATCTCCGGGCCAAAGGCATCGGGAAGATCGACGCCGAACTTCTCGCGAAATGGCTCCCGGCGGATCTCGCCAAAGTAGAAACTCACGGCCGCCATCTTGCCCATCATATGCCTCAGGGGCAGGTCGTAGAGGTCCTGAATGGGCAGCTCGCCGCGGTCCACGCCGCGCAGGTAGGGGCCGAGCTTCTTGCCGGCGGCGCCCTTGTTGTACGCGATGGTGGTATGGGTGAACGTCTGTGCGCCGAGTCCGACGCCAAGATAGGGGATCCCCGTCTGGACGCGACGCGCCAGGTAACTGCTCGTCCCCACGTCGCCCTCCACGCGAGACCAGGTGGTCTTGCCAGGATTGGCCCGGTAGCCCGCCGCCGACAGGAGCTCCTTGGAGAGCTCCGCGAGCGGACGGATGTGCGCCAGCGTGACCTCGTCTGCGTGGTGGGAGATGCGGGTGAGCTTGTAGCGCATCCGGTACAGCGTGATGTACTCGGGACTCAGATCGATGGCGTGTTGCAGGGTGGCCCGCCAGCTGTCCTCGCTCTGTCCCTTGAACCCATACATCAGGTCCAGGTTGAGCCGGTCAAAGCCAGCGGACCGAATGGCGTCCACTGCACGGAAGTGGTGTTCGACGCCGTTGCCCTCGCGGTTGAGGACGCGCAGCAGATCCGGCTGGATGACCTGGATTCCCATGCTGATGCGGTGGACGCCCATGCGCCTGTACGCGGCGATGCGGTCGGGGTGGTCCGAGGCAATC